>CAYHRW010000044.1:0-14975 GCA_964359105.1 uncultured bacterium | reverse complement strand
CACCGAGGCGACCGCCAGCAGCACCAGCCGCTCGGCGCGCTGCATCACACCGCCCTTGCACTCAATGCCGAGCCCCTCGCCGCGCGCGCGGGTGTAGCTCACCAGCAGCGAGCCGCCCAGCGCCAGTACGGTGGCGAGCGCGCGCCACGGCGCGTCCCGGTAATAGAGGGCGAGTCCGGCGAAGGCGAAGGTCTCGGCGAAGCGGTCGAGCGTGGAATCCAGGAAGGCGCCGGCGCGCGAGGCCATGCCGCGCGCGCGCGCGACCCGGCCGTCGAAGATGTCGGCTGCGCCGCCCAGCAGCACCAGCCAGCCGCCCGTGGCGAGCGCGCCGGCCGCGTAGGCCGCCCCCGCGGCCAGCCCCAGCAGGGCGCCCAGCACGTTGAAGGCGACGGGCGGGACGCGTGCCGCGACCGCGGCGCGCACCAGCGGGTCGAGGAGCCACATCAGCCAGTCGCGGATCCAGGTGCCGAGCAGGACGGTGCGGGGACGCCGCGCCACCTCGGCGTCCACCGGGCGGCCGCGCGACACCAGGGCGAAGACCGGCATGGTGAGGAGCGCGACCGCCACCACCAGCAGCGATGCGAGTTCGTCCCGGCTCACGTCACCTCCGGCGCTGGGGCCGCGAGACGAGGAAGCGCAGCGCCTTCGGCCACAGGAAGAGCAGCGGCCAGCGCCGCTCGCGGGGCGTCAGCTCGATGACGACGCCGCTGCGGCGCTCGACCTTCTTCACCACGTAGTCCAGCCAACCTTCGTAGAGCATGACGTACTTGGCCCAGCGCAGCGTCGCCCGCGCCTTGCTGCCGGCGAACCACAGCCGCGCACCCAGCCGGCGCAGCGTACCCGGCGGCCTGCGTTCGCGGAAGCGGTCTCCGTCGCGCGCCAGCACGCCGCGGCGCGCCAGGTGGTCGAGCAGCGCCTCGCACACCGGCACCAGGGTGCCGCGCTGCGCGGCGACCAGCGCCGCCACGTGCCCGGGATCCTCGGGGCGGATCTCGCCCGCGTACGACGCGCGCAGGAGCGCGTGGGCGTATGCGTCCGCGTCGAAGGAGGCGGGCAGGAACGGCCTTCCCCAGTCGAAGGTCCGGGCGCGCGCTTGGAGCAGGGCCTCGAGCACAGCCTTGCGGCTCTGCGGGTCCCGCGCCCACACCAGCCCGACCTGCTGGAACAGCCGCCCGCGCACCCACTGGTCGCGCGCCCGCGGCCCGCACGCGGCGCGCAGGTCGTGCAGCGAGAGCACGGCGCACTTGGCGATGCGCGGCTGGGGCCCGCCCGGCACCGCGAGGCTCAGCACGTTGGGTGGCAGCAGGTGGTTGAGGAGCGCCGCCACGCGCGCCGGCAGGCGCAGGCGGCGCCCAGACACGAGCGCGCGGTAGGCGGCGCCGTAGCCGTCCACGACCACGAAGAAATCCCGGGCGCTCTCGGCGGGCGGGGAGAGCTGCTGGGCCCAGGAGCCGTAGTGGACCAGCGCCGCGGTCGCGGGACCGAAGGCGGCCGCGATGTGCCCCGCCACCCGCAGGGTCTCGGCGTCGGGCACGGCGTCGAGCCCCAGCGCCAGCGCGGCCCTGAGGTCCGGGTCAGCGGAGGCGGCGGCGGTCGGCGGCATGGGGGAGCGGCGAGAGGTCGGGAGGTGGGTCTTCCGCCCGGGCGCCGATCATCCGCTCGCGCAGGGATTCGATGAAAGGGCCGACTCGTCCTGCGCCCGCAGGGATGGTATAAGGCCCGAGGACGGTCACGCGCGCAGTCGTGCCGGCGATGCGGAGGGCGGTCTCGGCGATGCTGCCCAGGTGCCCGAGCCCCTCCGCCACAACGAGATAGACCGGGCGGTGGGGTGCGTGCTTGAAAACCAGGCGCAGTCCGGCAGGCATGAAGGGTAGGATACGCCCGTTGCGCGAGCGGTGCCCTTCGGGAAAGATGAGCACCGACTGCTCGCCCCGCGCCACCGCGTCCGCGGCGGCGATGAGGGAGCGGAGTTCCGCCCGGGTGGTGGTTTCACGCTCCGAGACGAACGGGAACCCGGCCAGGGCCATCAGGGTCGAGACTCCCGGGACGCCGTGGCGATAGCGGGCCCTGGTGGGGATGACGGGAAGGGGCCCTGGGACGAGCGAGAGGCCGATGACGACGTCGAGGACCGACTGGTGGTTCATCAGGACGATGCAGCTCTCGGGCGGGATCGCGCCCCGCACCGAGACTCGGAAACCCGCCATCGCCCGCGAGACCCCCAGCATCACGTGCAGCTGCCCCCGCAGCCACGCCCGCATGATCGCACGGCGCCGTGCGGGCATGAGCTTGACCAGCGGCCACAGGACGAGCCACTGCAGGGGCTCCGTCACCAGAGCGAGGTAGAGGAGATAGGGGACGAAGAAGAGGAGACTTCGCGCCGAACGGCTCACTTGCTGTCCCAGCGTGAAGGGGTGTGGGCCAGTCGCCATGATTCCCGATAGGAGAATGTCAGACCGAGGTCGCCCATGGCAGGACAGATCGAAGCCGAGATGGAATTCTTCGACTACGACTACAGCAGCTTCTACTACTCGTCAAGCGACGACGTCTTCGCGATCCTCGAGCCGTACACGCAGTGGTACGACCAGGCGCAGGTGCGCGGGTACGCGCTCTACGCGCAGCCGATGTCTTCGCGGCCGGCGACACGCGTGGATCTCCGCGAGAAGCTCGGGCACGGCCGCCTCAACCTGCTGAATCTCTCCTCGTACAACTACCTCGGGATGTCCGCGCGGCCCGAGGTCATCGCGGCCGCCAAGCGCGGCCTCGACCAGTACGGGCTGGGTGCGGCGGGCTCGCCGGTGCTGAGCGGCACGATGGACGTGCATCTCGAGCTCGAGCGCGAGCTGGCCTCGTTCAAGAACAAGCCGGCGGTGATGCTGTTCCCCTCCGGCTACAGCACGAACGTCGGCCTGCTTCAGGGCCTGATGCGCCCCGGCGACCTGATCGTGTGCGACCAGAACGTCCACGCCAGCATCGTGGACGGCGCCATCCTGTCGAAGGCGGACGTGCGCTTCTTCAAGCACAACCGTCCCGACGACCTCGAGAAGAAGTTCAACGCGCGCAGGGGCAAGAAGCTGGTGGTGGTCGAGGGCGTCTACTCGATGGACGGCGACGTCTGCCGGCTGCCCGAGATCGTCGAGATCGCCCGGCGCCACGACGCGCGCATCATGATCGACGAGGCCCACTCGACCTTCATCTACGGCGAGAACGGCCGCGGCGTGGCCGAGCACTTCGGGCTCGAGGACGAGATCGACATCCACGTCGGCACCCTGTCGAAGGCGATGGGCGGCCAGGGCGGCTTCGTCGCGGGCTCCACGAGCCTCTACAAGTACCTGGAGGGCTTCGCCCGCTCGCGGCTGTTCTCGTGCAGCCTCTCGCCGGTGGTGGCCTCGGGCGTACTCGAGGCGGTGCGCATCGCGCGGCGCGAGCCCGAGCTGCGCGCCCGGCTCTGGGCCAACGTGCGGCACATGCGCGCGAAGCTGGCCGAGCACCAGGTGGACGTCGGCGATTCCACCTCGCAGATCATCCCGCTGATGATCCGCGACGACCGCCGCATCTTCGACATCGCGCATCACCTGCAGCGTTCGGGGCTGTACCTGCAGCCGATCGTCTACCCGGCGGTGGCCAAGCACCGGTCGCGCTTCCGCATCTCGGTCTCGGCGGCGCACACGACCGAGCAGCTCGACGAGGCGGTGGACATCCTGGTGCGCGTGCTGCGCACGGAGGGCGTGCTATGAACGCCGGCGAGATCCTCCAGTACCGCTACCGCGACGCGGTCAACGGGTTCTTCGAGTTCCCCACCCCGAACGCGCGCGACATCCTGCCGCGCGGTCTGCAGCCGGTCGAGCCGCACCACGGCTCCAGCATCCTCGCGGTGACGGCGTTCGAGTTCGAGGACAGCGCGGTGGGCGCCTACCGCGAAGTGGTGCTCTCGGTGGTGGTGGCGCCGCGCCTGCTGCCGGGCGAGCCGATGCCGCGCTCGGCGTTGTACCCGTTCATGGTGGGCACCACCACGGCCGCCGCGCGCCGGCACGGCATCGAGGTGTGGAAGCTCCCGCACCTGCCGGCCGACCTCGAGGTGGAGTTCGACCGCCACGACTCCCAGGTGCGCATCGCGGCGGCGGAGGGCGGGCGCCCCATCCTCGAGCTCACCGTGGCCGATCCCGGGCTCACCTGGCAGCCGGTCGAGCACCGTTACCAGACCTGGTCGCAGGACGGCTCCGGCCTCTACCTTGCCAACCTTGTGTTGCGCGGGGCGTTCATGGAGAGCGAGGAGGAGCGCGGCGCCCTCAAGCTGCACCCGCACCCGTTCGCCGCCGGGATCGAGCTCGGCGAGGTCTCGGACACGCCGTTCCGCGAGCAGTGGATGCGGGACGGCCTGGAGAGCATCCACCCGCTGCAGCCGCTGCCCGCGTTCGCGGAGCGATGAATGCCGCGGTGCGCGTCATCGTCAACCCCGCCGCCGGGCGCGGCGCGGGGGGGCGGGCGCTGCCGGCGGTGCGGCGCGCCTTCGCCGCGGTCGGGGTCGACGGAGTCCTGACCACGGACGCGCCGGGCGAGGAGCGCGCGCTGGCGCGCCGGGCCATCGACCAGGGGGCCGCCACGCTGGTCGCGGTGGGTGGCGACGGCACCTGGAGCAACGTGGCCAACGCCATCCTCGAATCGGGCGCGGACTGCCGCCTCGCCCTGGTCGCGGCCGGCACCGGCAATGACTTCGCGAAGACGCTCGGCGTGCCGGCCACCGACGTCGCGGCCACCGCGCGCCTCGCGGCCGAGGGCCCCGACGCGCGCGTGGATGTCGGGCGCGTCGAGGGACGTCACTTCCTCAACATCGCCGGATTCGGGTTCGACATCGCGGTGCTCGAGGACATCGGCAGGATCCCGCTGCTCTCCGGCAGCGCGCTCTACCTGTTCTCGGCGCTGCGCCAGCTGTTCGGCTATGGCGGCATCGCCATTGACGTGGCCTCGCCGGAGCGGCGCCGCGGCGAGCGGCGCCACCTCATGCTCATCGTCGCGAACGCGCGCCACTTCGGCGGCGCCTTCCACATCGCGCCCGGGGCCGACGTCACCGACGGCCGGCTCGACGCCGTCGCCATCCTCGACGCGCCCCCGCTGCGGCGCCTGAAGCTGTTCCGGGCGGTGGGCAGGGGCACGCACCTCGGGATGCCCGAGGTGAGCGCCGAGCAGGCACCGCGCTTCACCCTGCGCTTCGCGTCGCCCCCGGCCTACGAGACCGACGGCGAGTACCGCCGCGCCGCCGCGGCGGAGCTCGAGGTGACGTGCGTGCCGCGCGCGCTGCGCGTGGTCGGCGCGCCCGGGGGCATGCCGGCGTGAAGGCCATCTCGTTCGCGGCGCCCGTTCCCACCTACCTGCTGACGCTCGCGGCGGGCGCGCTCTCCGAACGCCTGTTCGTGGGGCCGCACGCCTGCACGCGCTACGGCGAGGTGCCCGAGCCGGAGCTGCCGGGCGGCGACTGGGTGCGCGTGCGCACCCGGCTCGGCGGCATCTGCGGCAGCGACCTGGCGGTGGTCTCGCTCGTGGCCAGCCCCGCCACCTCGCCGTTCTCCTCGTTCCCGTTCGTGCTCGGCCACGAGAACGTGGGCGAGGTGGTCGAGGTGGGACGGGACGTCCGCGGGCTCGCGCCCGGCGACCGCGTGGTGGCGAACCCGCTGCTCGCGTGCCGCGCGCGCGGCATCGCGCCGCCGTGCGCGGCGTGCGCCGCCGGAGAGCCGCAGCGCTGCGAGCGCTTCACCGACGGCGCGCTGCCGCCCGGGATGCTGATCGGCACCACCCGCGGGGTAGGCGGGAGCTGGGGCGAGCGCTTCGTCGCGCCCGCCGCCCAGCTCCTGCCGGTGCCCGCAGGCGTGGCGGACGAGACGGCGGTGCTGGTGGAGCCTCTGGCCTGCTCGATCCACGCGGTGCGCGGGAGCCTGCCGGCGGCGGGGGAGCGCGTGCTGGTGCTGGGCGCGGGCTCGATCGGGCTCCTCACCGTGGCCGCGCTGCGCGCGCTGGCCCCGCGGGCGGAGGTCACGGCGCTGGCCCGCCACCGCTTCCAGGCGGAGCACGCGGAGCGCCTCGGCGCCGCCCGCGTGGTGATGGCGCGCGCGGGCACGCGCGCGCTCGCCACGGCGGCCGGGGCGCGGCTGCTCGCCCCCATCGTGGGCCCGCCGGTGGCGCTCGGGGGCTTCGACCGCAGCTACGTGTGCGTGGCGGGGCGGCGCGCCATGGAGGAGGCGCTGCGCTTCACGCGCGCCGGCGGCACCGTGGCGCTGCTCGGCAACGCGCGCTCGCTCGATCGCGTGGACTGGACGCCGCTGTGGCTCAAGGAGCTCACGCTGCGCGGCAGCGTGTGCTACGGCGGCGGTCACGCCGGGGCCGCCCGGGGAGACTTCGAGGAGGCGATGCGGCTGGTCGTGGAGCGCGGGGCCACGCTGCGGCCGCTCGTCACCCACACCTTCCCGCTCGCCCAGCACCGTCGCGCCCTGGCCACGGCCCGGGACAAGGCGGGCGCCGGCAGCGTGAAGGTGGCGTTCCGCTTCTAGCCCGCCGCGCTCAGGCCGCGGAAGGGCAGCCGTTGGGGGCGCCGGCGCGAACGGGGCGTCCGCCGGGCGCGGAGCGCTTTTCGAGCACCTGGCGGTAGACCTCCTCGATGCGGTCGGTGACGCGCGGCCAGGCGAACTCGAGGGAGCGCGCGCGTCCGCGCTCGGCCAGCCGCTGGCGCCGTCCGGGATCGTCCACCAGCGCCGCCAGCGCGGAGGCCAGGGCGGGCACGTCGCCGGGCGGGAACATCACGCCGTTCTCGCCCGGCGTCACCACCGAACGGTAGCCGGGGATGTCCGAGGCCACCACCGCGCGGCCCGCGGCCATCGCCTCCGCCAGGACGATGCCGAAGCTCTCGTTGCCGGAGGCGGGCGAGACGAAGATGTCGCTGGTGGCGTACCAGCGCGGCAGGTCGGCGCTCGGCACGTGCCCGAAGAACCGCACGCTGCCGCGCACCGAGGCCGGGACCATGGCCTGGAAGCGCGCGCGCAGGTAGGAGTCGCCGATCACCAGCAGCCGGGCGCGGCCACGGGTGCGCTCGACCAGCCCGGGCATCGCCGCGATCAGGTACTGCAGCCCCTTGCGCGGGTCGAGCCGGCCCACGAACAGCAGGTTCACCCTGTCCGGGTCGCGCCACTCCTCGAAGGGCCGCACCTCCGGGTGGAAGCGCGCCACGTCCACGCCGTTGGGGATCACGACGTACTCGCCCGGGTAATAGCGCGCGGCCGTAGCCTCCGCGGTGCGCGAGACGGCGATGCGCGCGTCGAGCCGCGCGACCGCCTTCGCCAGGTACGCGCGACTCATGTCCATCAGCAGGCTCCGCCCGCAGGTGGTGTGGAAGGTCCCCACCTGCGCGCAGGTCGCGGTCTGGACCGCCAGCAGCGGCAGGATGGGGGCGCTGGGGCTGTGGGTGTGGAGCAGGTCGAAGTCGTAGGCCCGCATCAGCCGGCGCAGCTCCTGGCGCAACGTGAACCCCACGGTCAGGTCCACGAAGGCGCCGTTGAAGGGGATGAGCAGGTTGTAGCCCACCCGCTCGACGCCCACGGTCCCGTTCGTCTCGCCGTGGCGGAAGCGGCTGGTGATGATGGTGACCTCGTGGCCGCGCTTGCGCAGCTCGACCGCGGTGTGGTGGACGTGCTCGGTCACACCGCCGTAGCGCGGGTAGTACGACTGCGAGACGATCCCGATCCTCACGCCTCGACGCTCCTCGCTGCTGCCCCGGATGCCTCGGGCGCCGATCCCGCGACGCCTTCCCAGAGCGGCCGGAAGATGCACCACTGGTCGATGTGTTCGCGGATGTGGCGCTCGGAAGCGGCCGCCACCGCCGCGTTGAGCGCCGCGGTGGTGGGGAAGCGCGCCGGGTCGAGCGCCGGCTCCATGACGATGCGGAAACGCCCCGGACTCACGCGCTCGCAGTAGCCGCAGAGGATGAGCGCGCCGGTGCGCTGGGCCAGCACGCCGGGACCGGCGGGGAAGCGGGTCTCGCGCCCGAACATCTCGACCGGCACGCCGTGGCCGTGGATGTCGCCGTCCACCATGAGCGCGACCAGGTCGTTGTGCTCGAGGGCCCGGAGCAGCTTGCGGAAGCCGTCCTCGGGCGCGACGGTGTGGATGGCCAGCTCGGACCTGGTCTCGCGCACCGCCGGGGTGAGCCAGCGCGTGATCTGCACTCCGGCCACCACGTGGAGCGTGTAGCCCCAGTGGGCGAGCACGACGGCGGCGAGCTCCCAGTTGCCGAGGTGGGTGGAAGTGAGGACCACGCCGCGCCCGCGCGAGACCGCCTGCTCGAGGTTCTCGCGCCCCACCACCTCGACCGACCGCAGCAGCTCCTCGCGCGTCAGGTGCGGGAGGCGGAGGAACTCGAACATCATGCGGTTGTAGCTGCGCATCATGCGGCGCACGACCTGCAGGCGCTCGCGGCGGCTGGCGCGGGGCATGGCGGCCGCGAGGTTGGTGAGCGCGGCGTGGCGGCGCGCCGGGAAGCAGCGGAAGTGGGCTTCCGTCAGCAGGTCGGCCAGCGCGTAGCCGAACCCCAACGGCATCCCCGCCACCAGGGCGGTGAGCCAGCCGAACACCAGTCGAGACATCTCGTTCCCCCACTCCGTGTGTGGGCGCGGCACGCCGGATCGGCCGAGTGCGGCCAAACTACTTTCTCGCCAGAAACGCTGTCAAGCCGCGAAGCCCCCTCCAGGAGGCCGAGCGTTCTGCGCCGCACGCACTTGCGTCATTGACCCGCGTGAGCGGACGGCGCTACGATGCCGTCCGTTCGACCGGTTCCATCCACTTTTCCGCCATCCGGGCGCATCCGCACCGGGAAGTGCCGGGAAAGTGGGCTGCGGCGGGGCCACCCGGGATGCGGGAGGATGTCTTCATGGGCAGTCAGAAGATCGTCCGCTGCGAAATCCGCCGTCGCGGGACCGCGGGCGCGGGCAGCACGCGCTTCGTCCCGCTCGAGATCTTCGGCTTGTGGGAGTACCTGATGACCCACAAGCACGACTTCGAGGTGCTCGAGCCGAGGGCATCGCTCTGGCTCGACATGGAGGACTCGCCCGAGGCCGCCTACGGCGAGAGCCAGTTCGAGCGGGTGACCGAGGTCACGGCATTCGTCTACTCG
This sequence comes from uncultured bacterium, assembly GCA_964359105.1. Lineage (GTDB taxonomy): Bacteria > Eisenbacteria > RBG-16-71-46 > RBG-16-71-46 > RBG-16-71-46 > JACRPT01. The sequence goes on along the minus strand of CAYHRW010000044.1, from coordinate 5,824 downwards.
GAGCGCGACGAGATGTTCACGCGGGCCCGGCGCTACTTCTCGACCGAGGAGTGCGATCGCCTCAAGGAGATTTTCCTGAGCCACTACGGGGGCACGGACGCCAGGCTCCAGACCCACCTGCGCGAACGCCCCGGCATCTGGCTGCACCGCGAGACCGCCGCGATCGAAGCCGGAGGCTGAACCGCCCTGGCGGCGCCCGGCCGCAGCAGGCGCGGCCCCCCCCCGGCCTGCTGCCGGCCCCGTCAGGCCTGCGCCCCCCCCCGGCGGCGCGGCTTCGTTTTCTGTCAAGGTCGCGCTCCCACCCGCCGATAAGACCACCTGACAGGAGGCGCCCGGCGAGCAACGCGGCCGCGCCCGCCGTGCGCACGGCCGGCGGACCGTCTGCATGCCCGCCATCGGCGGCGCCGGACGCCGCTAACGAGTGTGGCGACCCCATCCGGCGGTTCGCGGCCGTACGCGCGGATGCTTCGAGCATTGCGTTCGTGGCGGTCGCGCCACCCTCAGGGTCCCTGTGGAGAAAGGGCGGCAAGGGGCTCCATGGGAATCGGCCTTGCGAAAGGGTGGGGTCGCATAAGGAGGAAGACGCCGTGGTCGTGGTGAGCTATTCGGGCAAGGAGATCAACGCCAAGCTCGTCTATTACGGCGCCGGCTTGAGCGGGAAGACGACGAACCTCGAATCCATCTACGAGGCGGTCCCCGACACCAGCCGCGGCAAGATGGTCAGCATGAAGACGCAGTCCGACCGGACGCTGTTCTTCGACCTGCTGCCACTCGACCTCGGCGAGATCATGGGGTTCAAGACCCGGTTCCTGCTCTACACGGTGCCGGGCCAGGTGTTCTACAACGCCACCCGCAAGCTGGTGCTGAAGGGCGCCGACGCCATCGTGTTCGTGGCGGACAGCGAGGTTGGCAAGATGGAGGAGAACAAGGAGAGCCTCGCGAACCTGCGCGGGAACCTCTCCGAGCACGGCATCGCCCTGGACGACCTGCCGTGGGTGATCCAGTACAACAAGCGCGACCTGCCGAACGTGTACTCGGTCGAGGAGTTGAACGCCGAGCTGAACCCCGACGGCCGTGTGCCCTGGTACGAGGCGGTCGCGACCACCGGCAAGGGCGTGTTCGAGACCTTCCGCGGGGTCTCGCACCTGCTCATGGAGAGGGTGACGCGCGACCTGCGCCGTACCCCGACCGCCACCGGCGCCTCGCGCTCCTCCTGGGCCGAAGCGCCGGCGGCGAGGTCCGCGCCCGGAGCCGCGGCGCCGGTGGCGCCGTCGCGTGCCATCGCGCAGGAGGCGCAGCAGGCCGCCGACCGCGAGGCCGGGGTCCCTGCCGGCCTCGACTACGGACGCGAGATCAATCTCCCGGGCGAGCCGGCCGCGCTGCCGAAGAAGGGCGCGGCGCCCGTTCCCGCTCCCGCGCCCGCCGGGGCAGCGGCGTCGGCGGGTCGCGGGGCACCGGCCGGTCCGGCGGCCGCGAGGCCGGGGCCGGCCGCAGCGGCTCCCGTTGCGGTGGTCAGCGTGGAGGCCGTGCCCGAGACCGTGGGCGCGGCCGACGGCGCCCCCGCCGCGCATGCGGTCGCGGTGCCGATCGTCATCCCGAAGAGCGGCGTGCACGAGATCGTCGTGCGCATCGTGCTGAAGGTCGAAGGCTGACAGCCGACGCGGTTGACGAAGCCCTTACGTGCGCCATCGGAACCCGCGTCCCCGACATCGCCATTGACACCGGGGGCGCGGGTTCCTAACTTCGTGGCATGAAAGACCCCGTGCGGTGCCTCACCACGACCATCGTCCTCGCGCTCGTCCTCGGCGGAGGGCTGGCCCCGCGGCCGGCCCGTGCCGGCCTGTTCGATCCTCCCGCGTTCATCCCGCGTGTGCCGGTGAGCCCGCTGGCGCGGCCCGCCGCCTGGTTCGACCCGTCGCGGCTCCACGTCTCCTCGCTCGTGAGCGTAGGGTCGGGCGGCTTCCGGGGCGGCGACCTCGGCGCGCTCCAGGTGACCAGCCTGAGCTACGGCTTCAAGGCGCCGGTGCGGATGAGCGTCAGCGTCGGTAACGCATGGGGCGCCGGGCGCGGGGATGCGCGTTCCTCGTTCTTCCTCGAGGGCTTCAACGTCCTGTACCGGCCGAGCGCCTCGATGTTCTTCCAGGTCCAGTACCGGGACATCCGCTCGCCGCTCCAGCTGGGCCCCTCCGGCTACGGTTACTGGACGCCCTGACCGGCCTCCCGGCGGCGGTCTGACGCCGTGAGCCGGCTCGCGGCCGCCTTCGCGCGCGCGCGCGGCGAGACGGGTCTCATCCCGTTCGTCACGGCGGGCTATCCGTCGCTCGAGGAGACGCTAGCGATGCTGCGCGGCTTCGCGGGGCTGGGCGCGCGCGCCGTCGAGGTGGGCATCCCGTTCTCCGACCCCATCGCCGACGGGCCCGAGATCCAGCGCGCCTCGGAGTGGGCGCTGCGCCGGCGCACCGGCCCGGCCGAGGTGCTGGCCGTGATCGAGGCGCTGCGCCGCGAGTCCGGGATGCCCGTGGTCGTGATGACCTACGCGAACCCGGTGCTGCGCTTCGGGCTGCCCGCCTTCGCCGCGCGCGCCCGGGCGGCCGGGGTGGACGGGGTGATTGTCTCGGACCTGCCCCCCGACGAGGCGCCCGAGGTGTGGAGCGCGTTCGACGCGGCCGGGCTCGACACCGTGATGCTGGTGGCGCCCACCACCGACGAGGAGCGCGTGCCGAGGATCGTGGCGCGTTGCCGCGGGTTCCTCTACTGCCTGGCGCGCACCGGCGTGACCGGGGCGGTCTCGGCCGGATACGCGGGCTCGCTGCCCGAGCGCATCGCCGCCCTGCGCCGGCACACGGCGCTTCCGATCGGCGTGGGCTTCGGCATCTCCAGCGCCGAACAGGCGCGCGCCCTGAAGGGCCTGGCGGACGCGGTGGTGGTCGGAGCCGCCTTCATGCGCGCGGTCGCGGAAGCGCCCGAGCGCGGCGCGACCGGGAGCGTGCTCGCGCTGGCACGGGCGATCCACGGCGCGCTCGCCTGAGCCCCACTCCGGCCATAATCGCAAGCGGGGGGAGGACATGGCAGCAGGGAGCCGGCCTGCGGCGGACGCCGGGGCCACCCGGACCCCGGGCGGTCGGCTGGGCCGTTGGTGGCATAGGAGTGGGTTCCGGGGTGCGCACTCCGGGCTTGGACGCCCGGGGCGATTGCGACTATTCTCGGCTTAAGTTGTTTGCAGTCCTAGCCGATACGCAGTCTGAACAGGGGTGAGGGAAGCCCCGGTGCTGGTGCGGAGGTGGCTTCACGATGCTGGTCCTAACACGGAAGTTAGGAGAGAACATCCGGATCGGTGACTCGGTCAAGATCACGGTGCTCGAAGTCCGTTCGGGCCAGGTGAAACTCGGCATCGAGGCTCCCCCGGAGATCAAGGTGCACCGCGAGGAGATCTACATCCGCATCCAGGAGGAGAATCGCCGCGCCCAGCGCTCCAAGGCGGAGGCCGCGGGGCAGTCTCCGGACGGGGAAGACGACAACTCCAAGAAGGCCACCGGCTCCGGCTGAGAGGCTCGCGAGCAACGGCCGCCGGAGCCAGGCACGAGAGAGCATGACGACGACTCCGCGAAGCTCACGACGCGCCCGCAAGGAACCACCGCGCATCCTGCGCCTGAACGCCTCCCCCTGTGTTGCCGGCGTGCGCTGGGCCCGGGTGGGGACGGTGCGGGTGCGCATCGCCGCCGGATACTACGACCGCCTGGACGTCCGCGAGCGCCTGGTGGACGCCGTGCTCGAGGAACTCGACAAGAGCTGACCGCATCCCGCGCCTCACAGCCCGCCCGCCTCCCCGGCAGGGCGGGCTTTTCGCGGCATCGCGCCTCTGCGATACTGCGCGCGATGGAGGGAACCTGCCGTTGAAGCGCGCCCGCCGCGCTCGCGCCGATGGACCGGCGCGCTCCGCGCTGCTGAGCCGGATCCTGATGGCCGACTCGGACAGCGCCATCCTGCTGTGTGACTCGCGCGGCCGGGTCGCGGAGCTGAACGCGGCGGCCGCACGCCTGCTGGGGCTCGCCCCCGCACAGGCCCGCGGCAAGCCCGCCGTGGAGCTCATCCGCACGGTGGTGGCCGGCGACGACCCGGTGCGCGACGCCTGGCGGGCCGCGAAGACCGAGCGCGAGACGGTTCTGCTCGGGCGCCGGGGCGGGGAGATCCCGGTGCTGCTGTGCTCGCGGCGCTTCGGGAAGCCGCCCGCCCTGGTGCTCATCCTGCGCGACCTGACCCAGGCGCGCCGCATGCAGCAGGAGCTGCGCCGGCACGAGCGGCTCGCCACCCTGGGCCAGCTCTCGGCCGGGGTGGCCCACGAGATCCGCAACCCGCTGGCCGGGATCGGCACCAGCGCGCAGGTGCTGCTGCGGCGCTTCGAGCCGCGCGACGAGCGCGCCCGCTTCGTGCGGGTCATCCTCGACGAGGTGGCCCGCCTCGATCGCATCGTCACCAGCCTGCTCCAGTACGCCCGCCCGCGCAGCCCCGAGCTCAACTCCGGCTCGCTGGCCTCCTGCATCGAGCGCGTCCGGGACCTCTCGGTGGACGCGGTGACCCAGTCCGGCGTCGAGGTCGAGGTGGACGTGGCGCCGCGGCTCCCGCCGGTTTACATTGACGCCGACCTCGTGGTGCAGGTGCTGCTCAACGTCACGCTCAACGCGGTGCAGGCCATGCCGCACGGTGGCAGGCTGCGCTACGAGGTGCGCGCGGTGCGCCGCCGGCCGCCGGCACGCGGACCCGGACGCCGCGCCTCGGACGCGCCGCGGGGGCGCGCCGAGGCCGAGGTGGGCGGGTGGGTGGGGCTCCAGCAGGTGCGCGTGAGCGACACCGGCACCGGCATCCCGCGCGGGCTGCTGTCCAAGCTGTTCGATCCGTTCTTTTCCACCAAGCCCCAGGGCACGGGGCTCGGTCTGTCCATCTCGCAGACCATCATGCAGGAGCACGGCGGCTCCATCTCGGTGGCGAGCCGCGAGGGTCGCGGGACTACCGTGCTGCTCGACTTCCCCGTGGAGAGACGACATGGCGAGAGGCGAAACCCCGATCCGGGCACAGGCCGCGCGCACCGTCCTCGTCGTCGATGACGAGACCTCGATCCGCGAGGGCCTGAGCGAGTTCCTGCGCGACTCGAGCCTGAACGCCATCGCGGTGGCGAGCGGGAGCGAGGCGCTCGAGATCGTGCGCGAGCAGCCGGTGGACGCGGTGGTTCTCGACCTCAGGCTGGGCCGGGAGAACGGGCTCGACGTGCTCGAGCGCCTGCTCAAGGAGGAGCCTGAGCTCCCGGTCATCATGCTCACCGCGCACGGCTCGGTGGAGGATGCCGTGCGCGCGGTCAAGCAGGGCGCGTACGGCTTCCTGCAGAAGGTGTCGAACTACGAGGCCCAGCTCGAGATCGAGCTCCATCGCGCGCTCGAGCAGGCGCGCCTCAAGCGCGAGGTCGAGCAGCTGCGCGGCCCCGACGTCGGGGCCCAGACCCTGATCGGCGAGAGCCCCGCGCTCAAGCGCGCGCTCCAGCGGCTCGAGAAGGCGGGGAAGAGCTCCTCGGCGACCATCCTCATCTACGGCGAGACCGGTTCGGGCAAGGGGCTGCTCTCGCGCTACCTCCACGCGCACAGCGCGCGCGCCGCGGGCCCCTTCATCGAGCTCAACTGCAGCGCCATTCCCGAGCAGCTGCTCGAGAGCGAGCTGTACGGCCACGAGAAGGGCGCGTTCACCGACGCGAAGCGCTTCAAGAAGGGGCTGTTCGAGCTGGCCGACGGCGGCACGCTGTTCCTCGACGAGATCGGGGAGATGACCGCGGGGCTGC
>CAYHRW010000043.1:0-15008 GCA_964359105.1 uncultured bacterium | reverse complement strand
TTCGTCGTGGAGCACAAGCTCTATTGGGCTGCGTGCCGCTCGCAGGATGAAGCCGACTACCTCGCGGCGGTTCTGAACGCGCCGGTCATCAACGAGGCCATCAAACCCTTCCAGAGCATGGGCCTCATGGGTGAGCGCGACATCGAGAAGAAGGTGCTCGAAGTGCCGATTCCTTTCTTCGAGTCGAGCAAGCCGGCGCACGCCAAGCTCGCGCGCCTCGGTGCGGAGGCACGAGCGCAGGCGGCGAAGGTGGTCGCGGCGGGCGAACTTCCGGCCTCGCTCGCCCGCCGTCGCGCCCTCGCGCGGCAGGCGACGAAGGCCACGGTGGAGCGAATCGACGAGGCCGTGAAGGCGCTGCTTGGGCTGTAGCCGGCGACGGCCCGGCTCGTGTAGACTGTTGGGCCGCGAGGGCACAGCGGGTGCCCCAGACAAGGAGCAGGGATGAGGGTTGCGCTAGGAGTTCTGGCCGACTACGCGAACGTCACAGCGGACGGGAAGCTGAACATCATGGGCGTCTTCCAGATCGTCTACGCTGCCCAGTTCCCGTATGTCCACCCACAGATGCACCTCGTCCTGACCCTGGAGGCCGACCCAAGCGAGGCCGGGAACAAGAAACAGCTCGAAATCAAGCTCATGGGACCGGACGGAGCGCCACTGCTCGCTGTGGGCGGCGAGCTGGAGGTGCCGAAGGGGAGCCCGTTCCCGGGGGCCGCAATCGGTCTCAACCACATCCTGGGGTTCCAGGGTGTTCGCTTCGACAAACCAGGCGACTACCAGTTCGCCGTGCTTGTTGGGGGCGATCACAAGCAGTCGATTCGGCTGAAGGTCCTTCAGGTCACCCCCGGCCCGCCCCCGGGGTAGAAGTTCACGTGCCGAGCGCCGCTGAGAAGCTGCTCGCGCGGATGAGGCAGACGAAGGAGGGCTGGGGACAGGACGACTTGCACACCCTCTACCTCGGCTTCGGCTTCAACTTCCGTGAGGGCGCAAAGCATCGTGTCTACATCCACAGTCGGTACCCGTGAATTCGCGACACGGTGAGCAGGCATGGTCGTCTGCCCATTGGATACGTCAGGGACGCGATCAAGCATGCCGATGAAGTTCTTCGACTGGATGCCGATAGCCAGTCGTAGTCCCGGAGGAAGCATGATGACCGTGAACGTCCAGCTCGACCCGCTTGCGCTCCGCTACAGCGTCGTCATCAGACCGGACCTCTACGAAGACGGCACCGTCGCCTACATTGCGGAGATTCCCGAACTGCCGGGCTGCAAGGCTCACGGAGCAACCATCGAGGAGGCTCGCGCGAGTCTCGCCGACGCACAGCGGGAGTACTTGGAAGCGCTCCAACAGGAAGGTCAGCCGATTCCCGCACCCGACGCGTCCCCGATGAGTTCGTCTGTGGTCTGGACCGTGAGCGTGCAAGGGCAGGCCGTCGACAAGCCGCCGATGATGGCTCCGAGCGTTTCTTTCGCGCTCGCGGGCTGACAATCGCACGTATCCGCCTGAGGCTCTCGGCTTCGTCACCGAGGGCCTTCGTGTTGCTGCGCGCGGGCTCGACCCGGCGGCGGGAGCCCAACGGGCGGGCCGGCGCGGTGCCGTACGCGGACCGACGCGCAAGGCGCCGGGGCCCCCGGCGCTGCGGGACGATCGCGGCCGGGATCGTCACCGCGGTGGCGGTGCCAGCGCCCCCTTCATCACCTCCGCCAGCACACCCGGCAGCTTCCAGAACGCCCAGTCGGCGCGCACGCGCTCGAACAGGCCGTGCGCATCGCGGCCCCACGGGCCCAGGTTCACCACGTCGAGGTCGAGCGCGCGCATCGCCTGGATGGGGAGCCGGTACTCCTGGCCGTACGAGGGCATGAACGTGGCGAGCGCCTCGGGCGGCTCGCCGCGCCACGCCACGTACGAGGCGTCCGTGATGTACGGGTAGAACGGCCTGACCTCGATTCCTTCGCCCGCGAGCACGCTCCGCGCCGCGCGCACCAGCGGGCCGTCGCCGGGCGCGGCATGCGGGTGAAAGGGCGGCAGCAGGTGGATCACGACCGCGGGCCCCGCGAGCCGCGCCGCGCGCACGAGCTTCCGCACCCGCATGAGCGAGGCGGCGCGCGGGTCGAGCCGGCCTTCCGAGTCGAAAAGCTCGCCGGGCTCGCCGGCGCGCGCCACCAGCTCGGGCCACAGCAGCACGCGCGAGCGCAGGTCCTCCCCGCCGTGCGCGGCGTGGCCGGGCTCGACCCACGCGCGCAGCTCGCGCATCGCGCGCGCCAGGTCCTCGAGCGCCGCGAGCGCCTCGGTGCGCAGCGCCTCGAGCGTCTCCGCCAGCGGGCGCGCGAAGGTGAGCAGGTTCAGCTCGACCTCGGCCTCGACCGCGGTCTGCACGTTGTAGCCGGCCTTCAGGTCGCGCAGCCGCAGTGCCACGGGCGGCACGCCGGTGATCCCCTCCCACTGGTCCACCAGCCCGCGGCTCGCGGTGGCGCGCGAGACGATGGCGGCGGCGAGCTGCGCGGCGTCCACGCCTTCGAACGGCGTGCCGGCGTGCGTGGGCCTGCCGATCACGTAGATGCCGGCGAGCGCCTTGCCCATCACGCCGGCGTAGGCGACCGGCTCGCAGGCGTAGTCCAGGTTGAGCGCGCCAGCGAGCTCGAGCCCCTCGTCCTCGCGCAGCCGCGCCAACTCCCCGACCGCCGCCAGCATCCCGGCCGACGCGTGCTCCTCGTCGGGGCACACCACGAGCAGCACGTCGCCGGCGAGCGCGGGATCGTCGGCGAGCGACGCCATCACGGCGAGCGCCACGGCGAGCGCGCTCTTCATGTCGGCGGCGCCGCGTCCGAACATCCAGGTTCCGGGGCGGCGCTTCTCCTCGGCCAGGTCCTCGAGCAGCTCGTGCGAGCCGGGCGGCAGCGACTCCGAGGTGTAGCTCAGGAACAGGTTGCGGAGCGCCGGCGGGTCGAAGCCGGCGCGCTCGCCGGCGGGGAGCCCGAGCGTCGCGAACTCGCCGACGCCGACGGTGTCGTAGTGCGCCAGCAGCAGCACCGCGCGCCGCGGCCCGGGCGGCGCGACGCTGCCCCGCACGCGGGCCCATACGACCGGCCGGCCGTCGGCCACGCGCCACTCGCCGCGCTCGAGAGGCACGGGGATCTCCGCGAGCAACGCCCGCGCGAACTCGGTCTCGGCGAACACGTCGGGGCTCACGCTCGGGATGCGGATGAAGCGCTCCGCGAGCGCGCGGATCGCGGCCGGGTCGAGGGCGAGGCTCATCGCACGCGACTCAGTCGCGCGGACCCGGTGCGGACGCGCCGCGGCCCGGCGGTCTCACGCGTCGTACTCCGGCGCCGGCTTGCCCTGCAGCCACCGGTCGAACCAGCGGCGGATGTGCTGCTGGTTCTGCACCCGCCGCGAGGGCGCGCCGCTCCTCGACAGCTCGTGGCTCTCGCCGGGGAAGCGCACCATCACGACCTCCTTCCCCTGCTGCTTGAGCGCGCGGAACATGGTCTCGCCCTGGGCGATCGGCGTGCGCCAGTCCTCCTCGCTGTGGATCACCATGAGGGGCGTGGCGATGCGCGTTGCGAACCTGACGGGCGAGCGCTCGCGGTACTCCTGCGGGTCCTCGTACGGCGGCTTCCTGAACCACACGGGCGTGAACAGCGTGAAGTCCGAGCTATAGTACATCGAGTCCCAGTCGGCGACGCAGCGCTGCGTGATCGCCGCCTTGAAGCGGTCGGTCTGGCCGACGATCCAGTTCGTGAGCAGCCCGCCCCCGCTGCCGCCGAGGACGCCGAGCCGCTGCTCGTCCACGTAGCCGCGGCCGATCAGCTCGTCCACGCCCGCCATCAGGTCCCGGTAGTCGTCGCCCGGATACCGATACTGGATGACGTTGCCGAACTCCTGCCCGTACGTGGTGCTGCCGCGCGGGTTGGTGTAGAGCACCACGTAGCCCGCCGCGGCGAGCACGCGGAACTCGTGGAAGAACGCCACGCCGTAAGCGACGTGCGGGCCGCCATGGATCTCCAGGATCATCGGGTACTTCTTCGCCGGGTCGAAGTCGGGCGGCTTCACGATCCAGCCCTGGATCTTCCGGCCGTCGAAGGAGTCGAACCAGAGCTCCTCGACCTCTCCGAGCTTCACCTCCGACATCCACGCGTCGTTCGGCGCCCACAGCTTCGTGAGCGCGCGCTTCCCCACGTCGTAGAGGTAGAGGTCGCCGGGGCGCGCGAGGCCGCCCAGCGTGAGCGCGACGCGCGCGCCGTCGGGCGTCACGCTGCCGGCGATGACCTCGTGCTGCGCGTCGGTCAGCTCCTCGACCTTCCCGGTGTCCAGCGCGATGCGCGCGAGCATCGCCGCGCCGTGACGCCCGGCCACGGTCAGCACGGCGCGGCCGCCGTCGGTGAAGCCGAGCGGCATCGCGCCGCCCCCGCGCGGCGGATGCTGGTCGGCGGAGATGCCATCGCCGATATCGCCGTCGCAGTCCCTGGTGAGCACGCGCGGCGCGGTGCGCGGCCACGGGCCCTCGAACAGCAGCAGGTCGGGCCGGTCGTAGGAGCGCGGCGGCGACGGGCGGATGCCGCCCACCGCGGCGATGCGGCCGTCCGCGGCCTCGGCGACCGCGTTGAGCGGCCCGTGGATGTCGGCGACCAGCTTCAGCTCGGCGCCGTCCGTCGGCTGCGCCAGGTCGGGCGCGACCGCCCAGATCTCCCAGTCCTCGACGTCGAACCACGGCTCCCTGCGGCGGTCGGAGATGAACAGGATCCACTTCCCGTCGCGCGACCAGCGCAGGGTCTGCTCCTTGAACCTGCCGGTCGTGAGCTGGCGCGGCGTCGCCGCGCCGGGGTCGCCGCTCGCCGCAACGTCCACCACCCACACGTGGTCGAGGTGATCGAAGTCCGTGAAGCCCTCGTCGTTCATGCGGAACTCGGGGCGCGTCACGATCCGCGCCGGCGCGTTCTTCGGCTTCTCCTTCTTCGGGTCGTCGAGCGCCGGGTTGGTGCCCGAGAGAAACGCCAGGCGCGCCCCGTCCGGCGACCACGCCGGCTCGCTCGCGCCGCCCTCGAGCCGCGTCACCTGCGCGGCCTCGCCGCCCGCCATCGGCAGCAGCCAGAGCTGCCCGGGCTTCTTCGCCTCGGTCTTGCGCACGAAGGCGAGCCGCGTCCCGTCCTGCGTCCAGCGCGGCTGCACGTCGTAGGGACCGAAGGTGAGCGGCCGGGGCGCGCCGCCCGCGGCGTCCACCACCCACAGGCTGGTGCGGTACTCGTCGGCCTCGACGTCCACGGCGACGCGCGTGAAGGCGATCCGCGTGCCGTCGGGCGAGATCTGCGGGTCGGCCACCCACACGAAGCGCAGCAGGTCTTCTTCGCGCATGGAAGCCCTCCAGGGCGTGGATGCGGACGGCACGTGGGGAGCGCGAAGCTAGGCGAGCGACCCGCGCGGGTCAAACGCGGGTCAGCGCGGTTCGAGCACCACGCGCAGCACGACCGGCCGGTCCGCCGTGCACTCGAACGGCTCGAGCGCGTCTGGCGAGACCACCGCGAAGCGGCGCGCGGAGGGCCAGCGGAGCGCGAGCTGGCTGCGCCCGCACGGCACGTCGCGGATCTCGAACGGGCGCGGCGCGCCCATGAACAGCTCGACCGTGTCGCGCGGCGCGCGCCCCGCCCCGAGCAGCACCTCGACGCGCAGCGGCGCCGCGAGCGGCTTCTCGGAGCGCACCTCGACCGTGCCCTGGACCACGCACCCGCAGCGGCCCTGCGCGGAGGGCGCGGAAACCGACCCCGGCACGGCGCGGCCGCTCCGCACGCGGATCGGACTTCCCGGCGCGCGCCCACCGGGCGCGGCGCCGGCGGAATCGCCGCTCACCGAGATGTGGATGTCGGTCCTGCCCGCGCTGGTGTCGCGTGGCGCCGGCGCGACCGGCGGCGGCGCGGGCGGCGCCATCTCGTGCTCGCCCTTCGCCGTGCCGTGCCGCGCCGGGGACGTGGCGGCCGTGTCCGCCACGCCGATCCGCTCGACGGGAACGCGCCCCGCGCGCGCCGGCTCGCGAACGGGCGGCGCGACCGTCACCGCCGCGGCGTCCTCGAGCGCCACCGGCAGCTCGATCGCGGCGGTGAGCTTCGGCTCGCGCGCCCGTCCCTCCTGCCCGCGCCGCCCGGTGAATCCGAGGGTGAGCTCGGCGCCCGTCGCGCCGGGCGTGGCCAGGGCCTTCGCCACCACAGCGGCGGCGCGCGCGTCGTTCGAGCGCACGCGCAGGCGCGGCGTGCCGTCGGCGCCGGGCACGACGCGCAGCTCGAGCGCCAGCACGTCGCCGCCGGCCGGCGCCGCGAAGCGCCAGCCCTCGCAGCTCGCGCGGAACCAGTCGCGGAACGGCGCGCGTGCCAGCCCGGCGAAGCTGCCGAGCTCGCAGGCGAACGCGTAGCTCCCGCCCGCGTCGGTGACGGCGGCCGGCTCCCGGCGGTCCGAGCGCAGGATCTTCGCTCCCGCGATCGGCCCGCCGGCGGCATCGCTCACCCGGCCGCGCACCAGCAGGGTGCGCGGCGCGGGTGCGACGGCGAACGCGGCCGTGGCCCAGCCGAGGGCCAGCGCGAGGACCGCGGCTCGTCTCATCGTCTCAGGCGCCCTTCGCCAGCTCCTCGTAGAGGTAGGCGACGCTCCGGGTGCCGCCGTGGAACGAGGTGAGCGAGAACTTCTCGTTCGGCGCGTGCACGTTGTCGTCCACCAGGCCGAAGCCCAACAGGATGCACGGCAGGTTGTGGGTCTCCTTGAAGGTGGCCATCACCGGGATCGAGCCGCCCTCGCGGATCAGCGCCGGCGGCTTCTGCCACGACCGCGCCAGCGCGCGCACCGCGGCCTGGAGCATCGGGTGGTCGGGCTCGGTCAGGAACGGCGGCGCGCCGTGCAGGTTCTTGACCACCACGGTCACGCCCGGGGGCGCGAGCTTCTTCACGTACGCCTCGAAGCGCGGGAACAGCTCGGTGAAGTCCTGGTCGGGCACCAGCCGCATGCTCACCTTGGCCGCGGCGAACGACGGCAGCACGGTCTTGCTGCCCTCGCCGATGTAGCCGCTCCACATCCCGTTCACGTCGCAGGTGGGACGCGCCCAGATGCGCTCGAGCGTGGTGTAGCCCTTCTCGCCGAACGCAACCGGCGCGCCGGTCTCGCGGATGAACGCGGCCTCGTCGAACGGCAGCCCGCGGTAGCCTTCGCGCTCCTTGGGCGTGAGCGCGCGCACCCTGTCGTACATGCCGGGCACCGTGACGCGCCCGTCGCCGTCCCTGAGCGCGGCGATGATGACAGCGAGCGCGTTCGCCGGGTTCATGACCGCGCCGCCGAACTCGCCCGAGTGCAGGTCGTGCGCGGGGCCGGTGACCTCGATCTGGGTGTAGAGGATGCCGCGCAGCCCGTAGCACAGCGCGGGCTGGTCGGCGGCCAGCATGCTGGTGTCGCTCACCACGATGACGTCGGCGTCGAGCTCCCTGCGGCGCTCGCGCAGGAACTTCTCGAGGTTGTCGCTGCCGGCCTCCTCCTCGCCCTCGATGACCACCTTGAGGTTGAGCGGGAGCCTGCCGTTCACCTTCATGTGGGCCTTGAGCGCCGAGAGGTGCATGTAGACCTGGCCCTTGTCGTCGCAGGCCCCGCGCGCGTAGAGCTTGCCGTCGCGCAGCGTCGGCTCGAAGGGCGGCGTGGTCCACAGCTCGAGCGGCTCGGGCGGCTGGACGTCGTAGTGGCCGTAGAGCAGCGCGGTGGGCTTGCCGGGCGCGCCCAGCCACTCGGCGTACAGCACCGGGTGGCCGGCGGTCGGCACCACCTCCACCCGCGTCATGCCGATGGCCTTGAGGTCGTCGGCCACGTGCTGCGCGCAGCGGCGCACGTCCTCGCGGTGCGCGGGCTGGGTGCTCACGCTCGGGATGCGCAGCACCTTCTTCAGGTCTTCGAGGAACTGCTCGCGATTGCCTTCGAGATACTGCGTAAGGGCGTCCATGGGCCTCGCTCCGGACACTCGGTTCACGACACGGGGTGAGCGCGCGGACTCTAGCACAGCCCGCGGTCTTTACAGGGCGCGCCGAATCTGTGACGATTCGCGCCCGTTCGAACGAACGACCCCCGGAGAGCGCATGCAGGTCCGTGTCATCCGTTCCGAGTGCTGCGGCAACGCCGCGTGCGTGGAGATCGCGCCCGGGGTGTTCCAGCTCGACAGCAAGAACCGGGCGGTGGTGCTCGACGAAGAGGCCGCGAGCCGCGAGACGCTGATCGAGGCCGCCGAGGCCTGCCCCTGCCAGGCGATCGTCGTCGAGGACGACGAGGGGGAGCGGGTGTTCCCGTAGCTTCGGGACGGGCGCGAGCGCGCAGAACGGGCCGTCCGCACGCGACAGGACGGCTCTCGCCCGCTGCGGGCGGGCGTCCCGCGGTCCCGCCTCAGCTCCCCCCGCTCGCGCCCTTCCCGGTCCTGAGCTCTTCCATGATCTCCTCGAGCACGCGCCTGGGCGGGCGCACCTGCTCGAGCGGGAGACGGGCGAGCGGCGTCTCCACCAGTTTCAGCTCCTGCTCGAACGGCGGCAGGTCGGGCTCCACGTAGAGCAGGCCGGTGATGAGCTTGCGCTCGGAGCGCGCCTCGTGGATCACGCGGAGCGCGTGCTCGCGGCTCGTCGGATCGTAGTCCGCCGCCAGCTTCTTCAGGTAGATCTGCGAGCCGTCGGGCATGGTGACCTCGCGGGTGGTCCCCGGCTCGTAGTCCACGCTGATGTCCTCGAAGTACGGCACGAAGTCGATCTCGTGGAGCGGCGCGTCGTGCTCCTTGACCGCGGCGTACGACCTGGTCGAGCCCTCGTGGTCGGCGAAGGTCACGCACGGGCTGATGACGTCGAGCACCGCGGTGCCGCGATGCGCGAACGCGGCCTTCAGCAGCGGACGCAGCTGCTTCTGGTCGCCCGAGAACGAGCGCGCCACGAAGCCGCAGCCCAGCTCGATGGCGATCGCGCACAGGTCCACGGGCATCAGCTCGTTCACGCGCCCGCTCTTCTGCGTGCTGCCGACGTCGGCGGTCGCGGAGAACTGGCCCTTGGTGAGCCCGTAGACGCCGTTGTTCTCGACGATGTAGACCACCGGCACGTTGCGGCGCACCAGGTGGCAGAACTGCCCGAGCCCGATGCTCGCGGTGTCGCCGTCGCCCGAGACGCCGATCAGGAGCAGCTCGCGGTTGGCGACGCGCACGCCGGTGGCGATGCTCGGCATGCGCCCGTGCACGGCGTTGAAGCCGTGCGAGCGGCCGAGGAAGTAGGCGGGCGTCTTGCTCGAGCAGCCGATGCCGGAGAGCTTGGCGACCCGGTGGGGCTCGAGGCCGGCCTCGAACGCGGCCTGGATGATGCCCCCGGTGATGGCGTTGTGGCCGCAGCCGGGGCAGAGCGTGGTCTTCGCGCCGTCGTAGTCGGCGCGCGTGAGGCCCGCGCGGTTCCGGGCGCCCGTGGGGTCGCTCATCGCGCGGCTCCTTCGGCGACCGGCGGCTGCGCCGGCGCGCCTTCCATCGCGAGGACGCCGTCGGTGACCGAGCGCGCGTCCACCGGCAGCCCGGTGCAGTGCGTGACCGAGCGGATCTTCGCCGCCTCCCCGGGCAGCTCGAGCCGCACCAGGTCCGCCATCTGCCCGTCGCGGTTCTGCTCCACCACGTAGACGCGGCGGTGCCGGCCGACGAAGGCCTTCAGGTGCGCGGTGAAGGGCAGCGCCTTCAGCAGCAGGTAGCCGGTGGGGATGCCCGCCGCGCGTAGCTGGTCGCGTGATTCGACCATCGCCCAGTGGGTGGAGCCGAAGGCGATGAGCCCGACTTCGGCGAGCGCGTCCTGCTCCACGACCGGCGGCGGCACCAGCGCGCGGGCGGTCTCGAGCTTCTTCGACAGCCGCTCCATGGTCGCGACGTAGTCCCCGGGGCGCTCGGTGTAGCGCGCCGCCTCGTCGTGGCCCGAGCCGCGCGTGAAGTAGACGCCCTTCGGGTCCCTGGTGCCGGGCAGGGTGCGGTACGGGATGCCGTCGCCGTCCACATCGCGGTAGCGCTCGAACTTCGGCAGCTTCGCCAGGTCCTCGTCGGTGAGCACCTTGCCGCGGTCCCACGGCTCCTCCGGGTACTCGAACGGCTCGCTCATCCACACGTTCATGCCGAGGTCGAGGTCGGAGAGCACGAACACCGGAGTCTGGAGACGCTCCGCCAGGTCGAACGCCTTCATGGCGAACGCGTAGCAGTCGGCGACCGAAGCCGGGAGCAGCACCGGGTGCCGGGTGTCGCCGTGCGAGAGCCCGTGCACGAAGGCGAGGTCGCCCTGCGAGGTGCGCGTGGGCAGCCCGGTCGAGGGCCCGATCCTCTGCACGTCCCAGATCACCGCGGGGATCTCGGCGAAGTAGCCGTAGCCCGTGAACTCCGCCATCAGCGAGATGCCCGGGCCCGAAGTCGAGGTCATGGCGCGCGCGCCGGCCCAGCCCGCGCCCAGCACCATGCCGATCGCGGAGATCTCGTCCTCGGCCTGGATCATCGCGTAGCTGGCCTCTCCGGTCTGCGGGTCGCGGCGGTGCTTCTCGAGGAAGCCGCCCAGCGACTCGATCAGGCTCGAGGACGGCGTGATCGGGTACCACGTCACCACCGTGACGCCGCCGAACATCGCGCCGAGCGCCGCCGCGGTGTTGCCCTCGATCAGGATCCTGCCCGCGGTCGCGTCCATGCGCTCGAGCCGGAAGGGGTCGCGCTTCTCGAGGTTCGCCTTCGCCCACTCCCAGCCCGCGCGCACCGCCCGGTGGTTGAGCGCGAGCGCGATCGGCTTCTTCGCGAGCTGCGCGTCGAGCGCTCGCTCGACCTCGTCTTCGGCGATGCCGAGCAGCTCGGCCAGCACGCCGACGTAGATCATGTTGATCACCAGCTTCCTCAGCCGGACGTCGGTGGTGATGGGCTCCAGGAGCTTCGCCATCGGCACGTGGTAGACGAAGCGGTCCCCGGGAATGGGCGGGAGGCGGATCTGGTCGTTGACCACGATGACGCCGCCCGGCCCGATGGCCGCGACGTCCTCGGCGGCGCTCTCCGGGTTCATGACCACGAGGATCTCGCTCGCGGAGCGGCGCGCGAGGTAGCCGTCCCTGCTCACGCGGATGGTGAACCAGGTGGGCAGTCCCGCGATGTTCGAGGGGAACAGGTTCTTCCCGCTCACCGGGATCCCCATCTGGAAGATGGCGCGCAGCAGGATGCCGTTCGCGGTCTGGCTCCCCGAGCCGTTGACCGTGGCGACCTGGATGCTGAAGTCGTTGATGACCGGTCCCACGCTTCCCTTCCCGGCCGCGCCCCGCGCCCGCAGCGGCGCGCCCGCGGCCGCTCTTGAGCCGCGGCCCTTCGCTACGTGTAGAGATCCGTCATGGTCACGCGGGGGGGCTTGCGCACCCAGGCGTAGGCGGAGTTCGCGGCCACCGCGCCTTCGCTGGAGGCGGTGACCAGCAGCTTGTACTTGCCTTCGTAGGTCACGATGTCACCGCAGGCGAAGATGCCGGGCACCGAGGTGCGCATCTGGCTGTCCACCTTGATCTGGCTGCCCTCGACCTCGACCCCCCAGCGCCTGACCGCGTCGAGGTTGACCGCAGCCCCGATGTTCACGACCAGGTAGTCGCACGGCAGGCGCAGCGGCTCGGGCGCGCCTTTGGTCTGCGCCACCACGCCCGCAAGCCTGCCCTCCTCGATCACCAGCTCCCGCACCCGCGTGTTGAAGTGGCGCGGGATGCCCATCGCGTCCACCTTCTCGGTGTTGCTCTCCATGCCGGTGAAGCGGCCGAGCACCTGGATCATCGTGACCTCGGCCCCGCACTCGTGCGCGCGCTGCGCGCTCTCCAGGCTGGAGTCGCCGCCGCCCACCACCACCACGCGCCGGCCCGCGAGGCGCGCGCGGTCGGGCATGCGATAGGTCAGGAAGTCCTCCCTGAGCGCGTCCTCGCCCGGCACCTTGAGCCTGCGCGGCTCGAACGCTCCGCCGCCGATCGCCACGATCACGGCCTGCGCCTGGTAGACGAGCGGCTCGCCGGTCGCCACGTCCTGCGCGGCGATCTCGAAGCCCTGCTCGCGCGGCGTGATGTCGGTGACCTTCTGCTCGGTCACCACCGCGGTCTCCAGCTCGCGGGCGTGGGCGATGAGCTGGCCCGCGAGGTCGCTCGCGAGGATGTCGTGGAAGCCCGGCCAGTCGTGCACCGGCTTGTCGCCGTAGAGCGACACCAGCTGCCCTCCGACCCGCCCGGCGTCCACGACCTGCACCGTCATCTTGCGCATCCGGCAGAACATCCCGGCGGTGAGCCCCGCGGGGCCACCACCGACGATCAGGACCTCGAACAACCCGCCTCCTTCGAAGGGCGCTGCTCCCCTGTAGATGACGGATCGGCGCCGCGGGAGCGTGGGGATTCCGGGCGGGAGGCGCCCGGCGGCGGCCCGCGCGCGGCGGACCACGTCGCTGCTCTGGTGAACCGGAGACGGTAAGGGCGGCGCGCGCGCCGGTCAAGCCGCCGGGGTGCGCGCGACGCGATGCGGGGCGACCCGCGCGCGGCCGCGGCGCGCGGCACTTGACCCCCGACCCGCACCGGCTTAGCGTCGGCCCCGATGCCGACGCAGAGCGAGCTGCGCATCGAGCCGCGCCCCGAGATCCTGGCCGCGGCGCGCAAGTGGCTGGAGCCGGTGCGCGCCTGCCTCGGTCACGACTTCGTCGCCGCCTACCTGACCGGCAGCGTGCTCACCCAGGG
Organism: uncultured bacterium; assembly: GCA_964359105.1. Taxonomy (GTDB): domain Bacteria; phylum Eisenbacteria; class RBG-16-71-46; order RBG-16-71-46; family RBG-16-71-46; genus JACRPT01. The sequence continues at coordinate 2,282 of CAYHRW010000043.1, read as the reverse complement.
GTTCGACCCCAAGCATTCCCGCGTCAACCTGCTGGTGGTGGCGCGCGCGCTCGACGGCGCGACGCTCAAGAAGCTCGCCGATTCCCTGCCCGCGGCGCGCAAGGCCCCGCCCATCGAGCCGCTGTTCCTCACGCGCCGGCAGATCGAGAAGTCGCTCGACGTGTTCCCGATCGAATGGCTCGAGATCCAGGAGCGCCACCTGCGGCTCGAGGGCGAGGACGTCTTCAACGGCCTCGAGGTGCCGCGCACCTACCTGCGGCTCCAGTGCGAGCACGAGCTGCGCGGCAAGCACATCCGGCTGCGCCAGGCCTACCTGCTCCACGCCGGGGACACGGCCGAGCTCGGCCGCGTGCTGCGCGCCAGCGCGAGCGGCTTCGCGGCGCTGTTCCGCACGCTGCTCAGGCTGCGCGGAGAGACCCCGCCGGGCGAGCCCGCGAAGGTGATCGAGCGCGTCTCCGACCTCTACCGCCTTGACGCGCAGGGGCTGCTCGCAGCGCACCTGTTCCGCTACTCGGAGCGGCGCTGGAAGCCGGCGGAGGCGCAGGGGCTCTACCGCCGCTTCCTCGGCGAGGTGGACCGGCTCATCGACGCCATCAACGAGCTCCACCTCTGAGCGATCCCGCCCCCGGGCCTCGCCGCCTCCCCGGGACGCGCCGCCTGCCGTGGTGTGCGGCCCTCGTGCTGGCGCTCCTCGCCGCGCTCGCGCCCGCTCCGCGCGCCGCCGCGGCCGGCGCGCGCGACGAGCCCGCGATCCCCGCGCCGGCCGGCCACGTCAACGACCTCGCCGGCATGATGCCCGAGGGTGCGCGCGCGAAGCTCGAGGCGTTCCTCGACCAGCTGAAGCGCAAGACCGGCGCCGAGTTCGCGGTGCTGACCGTGAGGACCACCGCGCCGCTCGACCCGGCCGAGTACAAGGTCAGGGTGTTCGAGCGCTGGAAGCCCGGCCAGCGCGGCCAGGACAACGGGCTGCTCCTGCTCGTCGCCGGGCAGGAGCGCAAGATCTGGTTCGAGACCGGCTACGGGCTCGAGGGCACGCTCCCCGACGGCCTGCAGGCGCGCATCATCCGCGAGGAGATGGCGCCGCGCTTCCGCGCCGGCGACTACGCCGGTGGGATCACCGCGGCGGTGCTGCGCGCCGCGGCGCGCATCGCCCGCGAGAAGGGCGTGACGCTCGAGTGGGACGGCGCCGCGCTGCGCTATGATCGCGGCACGCGCGCCGGCCCGGCCCCGCTCGTGCTGTGGCTCGCGGTCCTCGTGTTCCTGGCCGCGATCGTGTCGCTGTCGCTGGCGGCGCAGGCGGGCGGAATGCTCGCTCCCCACCCGGGACGCCGCGGGCGCCGCGGCGGCTGGTACGCGGTCCCGGGCGGCTGGGGCGGCGCCTTCGGCGGCGGCTTCGGTGGTTTCGGAGGAGGGGGCGCCTCGTTCGGCGGCTTTGGCGGTGGCGCCAGCGGCGGCGGTGGCGGCGGCGGTGGCTGGTAGCTCGCGGGCGTGCAGCAGGCGCGCCTCTTACTTAAAGTACTTTAAGGAGGAAGGCATGAAGCAGGGCGGGCTGATCGCGCTGGCGGTGGTCGCGTTGTTGCTGCTGTTCCTCGGTGGCTGCCTGGTCGGGAACTACAACGGGCTGGTGACCGGGCGCGAGACGGTGAACGCGCGCTGGTCCGAGGTGAACAACCAGCTCCAGCGGAGGAACGACCTCATCATCAACCTGTTCGCGACCGTCAAGGGCACCGCGATCCAGGAACAGGAGGTGTTCGGCGAGATCGCGCGCGCGCGCGCCGCGATGGCCGGCGCCCGCACCCGCGGCGACAGCCTCGAGGCCGACGCGGCGATGAACCGCGCGCTGGGGGGCAGCGCGCTGTCGCGGCTGCTGGTGGTGATGGAGAACTACCCGCAGCTCAGGAGCAACGAGGCGTTCCTGTCGCTCATGGACGAGCTGTCCGGCACCGAGAACCGGCTCGCCGTGGCGCGCGGGCGCTACAACGAGGAGGTCAAGAACTACAACCTGCTGGTGAGGCGCTTCCCGAGCAACCTGTTCGCCTCGGCGTTCGACTTCCGCGCGCAGGCGTACTACGCCATCGCCGACACGGTGAGCGCGGTGCCGCGCCCGGGCTTCGAGGGGCTCAGGAACCGGTAGCGCGGGCTCAGGCCGCGCCGACCACGCTGGAAGCGGCCTCGCGCGCCGCGGCTTCGAGCGCCTGGCGCGTGGTCGGATCGAGCGCGTCGCGCGTGTCCGCCAGCGCCCGGGCCAGCGCCTCGCCGGGCGTCGCGCCCGCGGCGCGCGC
>CAYHRW010000042.1:0-15151 GCA_964359105.1 uncultured bacterium | reverse complement strand
CCAGCGGGGCGATCAGCGCCTGGTCGTGCGCCGAGAGCTCGCGGCCGGCGGCGAGCGCGGTCGCGCCTGCGGCGAGGTCCGCGCCCGCGGCGCGGACGTTCTCGCGCGGCTTCGCCGGGCGCGGGACGCGCACGCGCTCGGGGCCGCCCGGGGGCTCGAGCCGCTCGACGTCCTCGAACGGGAGCACGGCGTCGGCGCCCGCGGGCACCATCGCGCCGGTCATGATGCGCATGGCCTCGCCGGGTCCGAGCGCGCGCGGGGGCACGCGGCCGGCCGGGATCGCGCCGGCCACGGGGAGCGTGGCCGGCGCGGACGGCGTTGCCCCGGCGCAATCGGCGGCCCGCACGGCGTAGCCGTCCATCGAGGCGTTGTCGAAGGGCGGGAGGGGGTGAGGCGCGACCACCGCCCGCCGGAGCGCGCGGCCGCGCGCCTCCAGCAGCGGCACGCGCTCGGGCGGCGCGGGCACCACCGCGGCGAGCACGCGCGCCCGGGCCTCTTCGTACGTGAGGTGCCGCGGCTCAGCGGCGGCGGAAGACGCCACTGCGCCCCCCGCGCTTCTCCCACAGCGCGAACTCGCCCATCACCATGCCGCGGTCCACTGCCTTGAGCATGTCGTAGAGCGTGAGCGCGGCGACCGTCACGGCGGTGAGAGCCTCCATCTCGACACCGGTGCGCGCGCGCGTGCGCACCCGCGCCTCGATCCCGACCGACGAGCTGTCGCCGTCGAGGTCGAAGGCGAGCTCGATGGCGTCGAGCGGGATCGGATGCGCGAGCGGGATGATCTCGCTGGTGCGCTTCGCGGCCATCACGCCCGCCAGGTGCGCGGTGGCGATGGCGTCGCCCTTGGGGGTGGCGCCGCCGCGCAGCAGCTCGAGCGTGGCGCGGTGCATGTACACGCGGCCGCGGGCCACGGCGACCCGCGCCGTGACGCGCTTGCCGCTCACGTCCACCATGCGCGCGCGTCCGGAGGCGTCGAGATGCGAGAGTCGGCGGGGCACGGCTTGACACTAGGAATGGGCCTGCCTAGTGTCAACCGGTCGAACCGAACGCACATGCCCTCCGACCTGCACGCCCGCCGCCCCATCTCCACCCGCCACGCTTTCGCCCTGGCGTTCGACCTGGCGCTGCGGCGGGACCCGCTCCAGTCCGTCGTCGTGCCCCTGCTGGTGCGCGCTCCGTGGATCCTGGCGCTGGTCGTGCTGTCCTCGCCGGGAGACGCCGAGCCGTCCCCGACCGCGATCCTGCTGTGGAGCGGCGCGGCGCTCGGGGCCGCCGTGAGCTGGTGGGCGGTGGACGCGATGCTGCGATTCCGGGCCCGCTCCGTGTTCGACGCGCCGGCCACGGCGACGCCCGCGCCCGTCCTCGAGTGCTACGAGCTGGGTCTGCGGCGGCTGCCCTGGCTCTACCTCACCGAGTGCGTCCGGAACGTGGCCGTGAGCTTCGCCTACACGTTCTTCATCCTGCCCGGCATCTTCCTCTCGTACCGGCTCGCCTTCAGCACCGAGGCGGTGGTGCTGAACGAGCGGCATCTGGCCGGCGCGTTCCGCCGCTCGTTCCACCTGAGCCGCGGCCGCTTCGAGCGCTGGCTCGAGATGATCGTGGTGTCGGTGCTGCTGGTGCTGGCGACCTGGTTCGTGGGGGCCGTGCTGTCGCTCGCCATCGGGCGCCTGTCGCTCCGCACCTGGGGCGTCGTGGGGCTCATGCTGGCCGCGTCCCTGTGGCCGGTGCTCCAGTACGCCTGGACCTTCTTCTACCTGCGGCTGGCCGAGGTCGAGGAAGCCGAGGTCGAGGGGGCGGAGCCGGCCCAGGCCGCGGGGATCCCGCCCGCAACGCACTGGGCCCGGCCGGGGGGCCAGCCCACGCTCACCCTGGTCGAGCCGGCGCGGACCGATCGCGAGGGCGACGGCCGGGCCTGACCGGGGCCGCCGGCTCCGGACCTCTCCCGCGATGCCCGGGCTTGACCCCCAGCCCGGGGCGTGGCATTTTGAAACAGCGGCAGGCCACCCACGCGAAGACGCAGGATCCAGCCCATGTCCATCAGCACGCGACCGGCCCGCCCGGAAGCCCGGTCCGCACGGGCCGGGTCCGGACGCGACCCCTTCCTCCGCGACATCGTGGGCGCGAGCCCGAAGATGCAGCGCATCTTCCGGCTGGTCTCCAAGATCGCACCCACCGACTCGAGCGTCCTGCTGCTGGGCGAGAGCGGAACGGGCAAGGAGCTGGTCGCGCGCTCGATCCACCTCCAGTCGCGGCGCGCGCAGGGGCCGTTCGTGGCGGTGAACGTGGCCGCGCTCCCCGAGTCCCTTATCGAGAGCGAGCTGTTCGGCTACGTCCGCGGGGCCTTCACCGGCGCCACCGCCGACCGCGCGGGCCTGGTCGAGAGCGCCGACGGCGGGACGCTGTTCCTCGACGAGGTCGGCGACATGCCGCTCACCACCCAGGCCAAGCTCCTGCGCACGCTCGAGAGCAGCGAGGTGCGGCGGCTCGGCGACAACACGCTGCGCATGGTGGACGTGCGCGTGATCGCGGCGACCCACCGCGACCTGCACGCCGAGGCGGCGGCGGGGCGCTTCCGCGAGGACCTCTACTACCGGCTCAACGTGGTGCAGGTGGACCTGCCACCGCTGCGCGAGCGGCGCGAGGACATCGGGCTGCTGGCTTCGTATTTCCTCGAGCGCATCGCGGCCCGCGAGGGGCGCGGGCGGCTCTCGTTCTCGCCCGAGGCCGGGGCCCTGCTCGAGCGCTACGACTACCCGGGCAACGTGCGCGAGCTGGAGAACGCCGTCGCGCACGCCGTGACGGTGGCCGACGGCGACGTGATCGTGCCGGCGGACCTCCCGACCGCGATCCGATCGCCGAGGCTGTTGCCGCGCCGCAGCGGGGCGGAGGCCGGGGCGGAGGCCGCCGGGGCGCTCCTCCCGGACCGCGACGCCTGGTCGCTCGCCGAGGTCGAGAAGGAGCACATCCGGCGCGTGCTCGAGCACCATCGCGGCAACGCCACCAGCGCCGCCCGGCAGCTCGGGATCTCGCGCACCACGCTGTGGCGGAAGCTCCGCCAGTACGGGCTCAAGCGCGTGGCATGGCAGGCGGTCGGGAAGGGCGCATGACCTCGAACCGTCTCTACTACGACGATTCCTACACCACCCGCTTCAGTGCCCGGGTGGTGGACGCCTCCATGCTCGCGGGCCGGCCCGCCGTCGAGCTGGAGGCCACGTATTTCTATCCCGAGAGCGGCGGGCAGGAGGCCGACCGCGGGCGGATCGGCGCGGCCGCGGTGCTGGACGTGCAGGCCGCCGACGACGGGCGGGTGTGGCACGTGGTGGACGCGCCGGACCCGGTCGCGGGCGTGCTGGAGGCCGAGGTGGACTGGGCGCGGCGCTTCGATCACATGCAGCAGCACACCGGCCAGCACATCCTCTCCGCCGCCTTCGAGCGCGTGATGAACGCGCCCACGCTCTCCTCGTCACTCGGCACCGAGAAGAGCGTCATCGAGGTGGCGCTCGCCGACGTGGACTGGCGCGCGATCGAGCGCATCGAGGAAGCCGCGAACCGCGTGGCGTGGGACGACCGCCCGGTCGAGCGCCACTGGGTGGACGAGCAGGGGGTGAAACGCTTCCGCCTGCGCAAGCCGCCGGCCGTGAGCGACCGCATCCGCATCGTCGAGATCCCGGACTGGGACGCCTCGGCGTGCGGCGGCACCCACACGCGCCGCACCGGCGAGGTCGGCGCCATCAAGGTGGTGCGCTGGGAGAAGGTGCGCGGCAACCTGCGCTTCGAGTTCCTGTGCGGGGCGCGCGCGCTGCGCGACCACGCGTGGCGCACCGAGGCGCTGCTCGAGGCGGCGCGGCGCCGCACGCTCAAGGACCGCGAGCTCATCGCGTACCTGGAGCGGGCGGCGGCCGAGCGCGACGAGCTCAGGAAGCGGCTCGACCAGATCACGCTGCGTCTCATCGAGTCCGAGGCGCGCGAGCGCGTCGGCGATCCGCCCCGCGGCGTCGCTCACTTCGACGCCGAGCGGCCGCGCGAGGAGGCGCGGCGCTTCGCCCTCAAGCTCCTCGAGGCGGGCGCGCCGTGGATCGCGACCGGCGCGGCCGCGCCCGAGCCGGTGGTGCTCATCGGGCGTGCGAAGGGCGGCGGCGCCGACCTGAAGGCGCTGCTCCCCGCTCTGCTCGAGCGCGCGCGCGGCAAGGGCGGCGGGGCGCCGGACTTCATCCAGGTCGCCGCCGGCGACGCGGCCGCCGCGGAGGCGGCGTGGCGCTGGGCCGCGGACGCGGTGCCCGCCGCGGTGAAGGGCGAATGAGACGCATTCTGCTCCTGGCCGCGGCGTTCGCGCTGGCCGCGGCGCCGGCGCGCTGCGAGCCCTGGAGCCGGGTGTTCGCGGCCGAGAGCGACACCGTGGTGTTCTTCGGCGCGGACGGCTCGCTCCTGCGCGCACCGTTCAGCCTCGCCTCGCGCGAGACGCTGTGGCGCGCCGCCGGCGCCGAGCACGTGGTGCGCGCGCGCGTGAGCCCCGACGGGCGCCGCGTGGCGTGGCTCACGCGCGTGCACGACGCGGACACCACGCGCCTGTGGACCGACGGCTCGCCCCGCCCGCGCGTCCGCTACTTCGCACTCCAGCCGCGCCGCTACGACCGCCTCGCGTACCAGCCCGACGTGCCGACGATCGAGGACCCGGACATCCGCGGCGGGCGCTTCGTCCGGCCCACGCCGCTCATGCGGCGGCTGTGCAGCAACACGCTCGAGTGGACGCCGGACTCCCGCGCGGTGGTGTTCGGTTACGACGACGGCATCGCGGCGGCGCCGGCCGACGGCGGCCCGGCCTTCGTGGTGAGCGGCGCGTTCGCGGTGGGCCTGAGGCGGCTCGAGCCCGCGCCCATCTACCTGGTGGACGCCCTGGTGCTGCGCGAGCGCCAGACCTTCGTGGACGAGGGCGGGCTCGGCGGACTCGGCCGGGGGTCGGGCGCCGCGCCGACCATGGAGGGGCTGCCGGACCCGCGGCTCTTCGAGGGCGGCGGCGCGCGCCTGGTCAGGGAGCGGCGCGCCGAACCGGGTGCCTACCTGCTCTACCCGCTCCCGCACCGCTGGCGCGTGTTCACGACCTCGGGGCTCGGCCCGGCGCGGCGCTGGACCGCGAGCCCGGGCACGGTGTGGTGGGCCGAGGGCCGCGCCATCAGGGCGGTGCGCGCGCACGACCCCGACGCCACGATCGAGGCGCAGACGGCGGGGCCGGTGGTGTGGATCGGCTATGACGACGCGCGCCGGGCCGTGACCTGGGCCGCGGAGCGCGAGCTGCGGCGGCGCGCGGAGGACGAGGGCGGCGTTCCGGAGAGCGTGGTGCTGCGGACCTCGGCGCCCATCCGTGCCGTGCTCGAGGCGCGGAGCCCGCGCCTGCGGGGCGTGGTCGCGGGCGACAGCCTGCTGCTGTGGGACCCGGCGACGGACGCGGTGCGCCCGCTCGCGACCGGCGGGCTCGAGCCCAGCGCGGTCTTCGCCGGACCGGCGGGGGAGGTGCTGGTCGCCGCCACTGCCGGCCGCGGCAGGCCGCTGTCTCTGGCGCGCGCCGACTTCGCGCGCGGACGCCTCGCGCCCCTGGCGACGCCTTCCGTCAAGGATGGCAGGTTCACGGCCACGCCGCGGGGGGAGCGGCTCATCCTGTTCGACCCGGGCGCACGCGCGCCGGCGACGGTGCAGGTCTACGACGTCGCGTCCGGCACATGGAGCGCGGTCGAGAACCCGGGCGTGACCGGCTGGGAGCCGCTGGAAGCGCGCTGATTCACTTCTTGCGGCCGGAGCGGACCGTCGTTCCCTTGCGGCGCGCGGCTGGGCCGCGTCTCCGCGCCGCGGGTGCGGCGGGCTTGCGCGCGGGCACGGAGTTGGCCGGACGCGCCGCCGCGGGTGCGGGGGGAGCGCCGGCGCGCGGGGCCGGCGCTTGAGCGGTTCCGGTGCGGCTCGCGGGCGAGGACGTGGTGGCCCGTGCGCCGGACGCGCCGGGCTGTCCGCCCCGGCCCGGCGCCGCGGGGCGCCCGGCCGTCGTCGCGGCGATGCGGGCCGCGGCGCCCTGCAGGCCCACGGGCACGCGGCGCACGCGCGGCTCCTCCTCGTAGCTCACCGCCTGCTTGATCTCGCGCGACCGCATCCCGTAGTCGAAGCCCGGCCAGAACGAGCGCTCGATGGTGCGCCCGAGCAGGCGCTCGATCCCGGCCACGTCCTTCTGCTCCTCGGGGCTCATGAGCGTGAAGACGTCGGCCGGCGCGTCCGTGCTGCCGAGCCGGCCGAGGCGGTGCGCGTAGTCCTCGGGCGTCTGGGGCATGTCGAAGTTGATGACGTGCGCCACGCCCGCCATGTCGAGGCTGCGTCCCGCCGCGTCGCTGGCGACGAGGATCTGCACCTTGCCGCGCCGCAGGTCCTCGAGCGCCTGCTCGCGCTCGCCCTGGCTGGGGTGCTCGTCGAGCACCGCCACGACGTAGCCGCGCCGCTGGAGCTGGCGCGCCAGGCGCTCCGCGCCGTAGCGCGTGCGCGCGAACATCGCCGTGCCGCGCACGCTCGTCACCGGCGGGAGGATCTCATTGAGCAGGTCGGGCTTGAGGTCGCGCGGGACCGGGTAGATGACCTGCCGCGTGCCCGATCCGGTGCGCGCGCTCGGCGCGAGGTCCACGCGCACCGGCTCGATGAGCGCCTCCTTGGCCAGCCGGTTGAGCTCCGGCGGCAGCGTCATGGTGAACAGGAGAGTCTGCCGGGTCTCGGGGAGCAGCTTGAGGAGCCTGCGCAGGTCGGGGCCCAGGCCCAGCGCCACCATGCGGTCGGCCTCCTCGAGCACCAGGATCTCGATGTTCTCGAGGTTGAGGCAGTTGCGCTCGTAGAGCTCGAGCAGCCGGCCCGGCGTCGCCACCAGGAGGTCCACCTCCTGCTCGCGCAGCATCCGCTCCTGCGCCGGCAGGGGGGCGCCGGCGAACACGACGCCGACCCTGAGCTCCGTATACCGGGCGTAGTCGCGGGTGCGCGTCTCGACGTAGGCCGCCAGCTCGCGCGTGGGCACCAGGATGAGCGCGCGCAGCCGGGTCGAGCTGTCGAGCAGCCGCGCCAGGATCGGGATGAGGTAGGCACCCGTCTTCCCCGAGCCGCTGGGAGCCGTGCCGATGAGGTCGTTGCCCTGGAGGATGGTCGGGATGGACTTGCTCTGGATGGCGGTGGGTTCAGTGAGCCCTGCGGCACGGATGCCCTTGAGGATGACCGGGGGAAGCCCCAGGGATGCGAACGTCACGAACCCTCCAGAGGTGGTCGGATGGTGCTCATGGTGCGAGCCGAGGCCGATGCCGGTGGTCCCGCGCATGGTCCGGCGGATGGGACAGCGCTCCACAGGGTAGGGGCCGAAGGCGTGCTCGGCAATGGGGAATGCGAGGAAACCCAGGCCGCGGCGGAAAACGCCGGATTCGCGGGTCCGGCGCGGATCAGGGGCCGCCGGCGCAGCCGGGGCGGGCCCGGCCGCGGGGCCGGGAGCGCCGCTGGCAGGCCGGGCAGTAGAAGGTCGAGCGCTGGCCCTGCACGATGCGCCGGATGGGCGTGCCGCAGGCGCGGCAGGGCTCGCCGGCCCGGTCGTAGACGCGCAGCTGCTCGCCGTAGCCGCCGGGCTCGCCCCACACCGTGCGGTACATGCTGAAGGTCGTACCCATGCGCCCGATCGCCTCGTCGAGCACGGTGCGGACGGCCGCGGCCACGCGGCCCCACTCATCCGTACCCAGCGACCCGGCGCGGCGGCGCGGGTCCACGCCCGCGCGGTGGAGGACCTCGCTCGCGTAGATGTTCCCGAGGCCGGCGATGCGCCGCTGGTCGAGCAGGAAGCCCTTCACGGCCACGGTCGCGCCGCGCGCGAGACGGTCCAGCATCCCGCCGGTCGGCGGCTCGGCGACCGGGTCGGGGCCGAGGGATGCGAGCGCCGGGTCGCGCGCGAGCGCCGCGCTGCGCACCAGGCGCAGGAGCCCGAAGCGGCGCGCGTCCTGGAACCAGAGCTGCGCGCCGTCCGTGAACGCGAGACGCACGTGGACGTGCTCGAGCGCGTCCAGGGGCGCGGCGGGAAAGAAGAGCCAGCGCCCGCTCATGCCGAGGTGGGAGAGCAGGGTGAGCCCGCCGTCGAGGTCCACGAGCAGGTACTTCCCTGTGCGCCCGAGGGCCGCGATGGTGCGCCCGCGCAGGCGGCGCGGGAGCGAGGGCGCGATCGGCTCGCGCAGCTTCAGGCCCGAGAGCCTCACCGTGCGGATGGTGCGGCCGCGCACGGTCGCCTCCAGCATGCGGCGCACGGTCTCGACCTCGGGCAGCTCGGGCACGGCGCGACGCTAGGGGGCGCGCGCGGAGCGCGTCAAGGCGGGCCCCGGCCGCTGCCGCCTCGCGACGCATCCGCCGCGTGCCGGCGCCCGGTCCTCCTTGCGCCGGCTTTCCGCCGCGTGGCATCCTGCGGCGTTCACGGAAGACGCCGCCTCGCCCCAGGATCCGCTCCGCGCATGGACGACCGTTCCCGCTTCGAGGAGTTCGCCCGCCTCGCCACCGAGCAGCGCAACCCGCGCACCCTCGACCTCGACACCCTCGACGTCCCCGGGATCCTCGAGCGCATCGCGGCCGAGGACCGCACCGTGCCGGACGCGGTGGCCCGCGAGCTGCCGCACATCGCGCGCGCGGTCGAGCTGGTGGTGGCCTCCTTCCGCGCGGGCGGGCGCCTGATCTACGTCGGAGCGGGGACCAGCGGCCGGCTCGGCGTGCTCGACGCCTCGGAGTGCCCACCGACGTTCGGCTCCGATCCCGAGCTCGTGCAGGGCATGATCGCCGGCGGCCACGGCGCGCTGGTGCGCGCGGTGGAGGGCGCGGAGGACCGCGCCGAGGAGGGCGAGCGGGCGATGGTGGAGCGAGGCGTGGGGCCGCGGGACACGGTGATCGGGCTGGCCGCGAGCCGGCGCACGCCCTTCGTGGTGGCGGCGCTGGCCCGGGCGCGCGCGCTCGGCGCGCGCACCGCCTCCGTCACGTGCACGCCGCGCGCCGAGCTCGCGCTTGACGTGGACGTGGCGATCTGTCCCGAGGTCGGACCCGAAGTGGTCATGGGCTCGACGCGCATGAAGTCCGGCACGGCGCAGAAGCTGGTGCTCAACATGATCACCACCGCCGCGTTCGTGCGGATGGGAAAGGTCTACGAGAACATGATGGTGGACCTCATGGCCACGAGCGAGAAGCTGGTCGCGCGCAGCCGCCGCACCGTGATGACGGTGACCGGAGCGGACCACGCGGCTGCGGCGCGCGCCATCGAGGAGGCGGGCGGGAGCGTGAAGACCGCCATCGTCATGCTCAAGCTCCATTGTCCGCGCGCGGAGGCCGAGGCCCGGCTCGCGCGCGCCGGTGGCTTCGTCCGGCCCGCGCTGGAGGGGGCCTCGTGAAGCGTCCGGCCCGGTGGGTGGCGGCGGCGCTCGCCGCTGTGCTGTCGTGCGCGCCGGCGCGGAAGCCGGCCGAGGAGATCGTGTTCTGGCAGTTCTGGCCGGCCGAGGTGGTCACCCCGCTGCTGGAGGAATTCGAGCGCGAGCATCCGGGCGTGAAGGTGCGCATGGAGCAGCTCACCTGGCAGAGCGGCCAGGAGAAGATCGTCGCCGCGGTCGCGGCCGGCACGGTGCCCGACCTGTGCGAGATCGGCTCGACCTGGATGCCGCGCCTGCTCGCGGGCGGGCGGCTGGCCGACTGGAGCGCGGGCGTGGCGGACCTCAAGCCCGCGCTGCGCGGCTGGGAGCTGTGCACGGTGGGGGACGCCATCTACGGCGTGCCGTGGGTGCTGGGGACACGCGCGCTCTTCTTCAACAAGACGCTGTTCGCGCGCGCCCGCCTCGACTCGACCAGGCCGCCCGAGACCTGGGTGGACCTGCAGCGCGCCGCGGCGGCGATCCAGCGGCTGGGTCACGGCGTGCACGGCTGCGGCGTGCAGGCCGGCGAGCGCTACGTGCTCTCGAAGAAGTTCCTGCCGTTCGCATGGGGCAACGGCGGCGAGATCCTCTCCGAGGACCTCAAGCACGCCGTGTTCGACTCGCCGGCGAACCGCGAGGCGCTCGAGTTCTACCTCGGCCTGCGCAGGGTGGGCATGATCGCGCAGCAGGACGCGCTCGACCGCGAGTTCAAGGAGGGCCGGCTCGGCCTCGCGATCTCGGGCGCGTGGCTGTTCAGGCAGATCGCGAAGGAGGCCCCCGCGCTGCGCTACGGCGTGGCGCTGGTGCCGCGCCCCGCGAACGAGCGCGGCGCGCACGCCTCGTGGGCGGGCGGCGAGGTGCTGGTGAGCTTCAACGACGCGAAGAGGAAGCAGCTCGCGCTCGAGCTCGCGCGCTTCCTGGTGCGGCCCGAGAACGCGCTCGCGCTGGCCGGGGCGGCGAAGAGCGTCCAGCCCGCCACGGTGGGCGCCGACACCAGCGCGTACTACCGCGCGCACCCGCTCGAGGCGGTGTTCGTGCGCCAGTTCGAGACCGCGCGCTTCACGCCCAACCACCCGGTGTGGGGCGACATGGAGGCGGCGATCGAGGACGAGGTGGAGCAGGCGCTCTACGACCGGAAGAGCGCGGCGCGGGCGGTCGAGGACGCGCAGGCCCGGCTCGAAGAGCTGGCGGGGAAGAAGTAGGGGGATGGGGGCCCCGACCCGCAGACCGGGCAGGAGACGGGTGCCCCGGGCCACCTCGTGGGCGTTCCTCTCGCCCTGGGTGCTGGCGTTCGGGCTGTTCGGCCTCTACCCGTTCGCGTTCTCGCTGTTCGCCTCGTTCACCGACTACTCGCCGGTCCGCGCGGAGGGCGCGCGCTTCGTGGGGCTCGCGAACTACGCGCGCGCGCTGCACGACCCGGCCTTCTGGTCGGCGCTCGGCAACACCGCGTTCTTCGTGGTCGGCACCATCCCGCTCACGACCGCGCTGGCACTGGCGCTCGCGCTCGCGGTGCAGCCCGCGTTCCGCGGGAGGTCGCTCTTCCGCACCGGCTTCTTCCTGCCGAGCGTGGTGTCGGTCGTGGTGCTCTCGCTGGTGTTCAAGGGGCTCTACGCGCCGAACGGGTCGCTGAACGGGTTGCTCGCCGCGCTCCACCTGCCGACACCCGCGTGGCTGCTCGATCCCGACACCGCGCTCCCCGCGATCATGGCGATGGACGTGTGGTCGGCGAGCGGCTACTACATGGTCATCTTCCTCGCCGGGCTCGAGGCCATCCCGCGCGACCTCTACGACGCGGCGAGGCTCGAAGGCGCCACGGCGCGCGACCAGCTGGTCCACATCACGCTGCCGCTGCTGCGGCCCACGCTGCTGTTCGTGCTGGTGGTGAACACCATCCGCAGTCTCCAGATCTTCGCCGAGGTGTTCGTGATGACGCGCGGCGGGCCGCTGCACCGCACCACCACCGTGGTCTACTACCTGTACGAGCAGGCGTTCTACCGGTTCGACCTGGGCTACGCGAGCGCGCTGGCCTACCTGCTGTTCGTCCTGACCCTGGCGCTGGCCTGGCTCCAGATGCGCGCGGTGGGCCGGCCCGCCGAGGCGTCGGCGTGAGCGGCGAGGCGGCGGCGGTGGAGCTGCGCGCGACCGCGCCCCCGGCGTGGGGCGCGTCGCTCGGGCGCTGGCTGTGGCTCGGGCCGCTGCTCCTCACCATGTTGCTGCCGTTCGTGTGGATGGCGACGATCTCGCTCGCTCCGCGATCCGGCGGCTCGTTCGCGCGTGCCGCGGCCGGGCCGTGGGACCTCTCCAGCTACCGCGCGCTGTTCGCCTCGGCCCACCTCGGGCGCTACCTCCTGAACAGCGCGGCGGTGGCGACCGCGGTGGTGCTCCTCAACGTCGCGACCGCGGCCACCGTGGGCTACGTGCTCGGCCGCCGCCGCGTGCCGGGGGAGAAGCTCTGGACGCTCGGCATCGTCGCCACGCTCATGCTGCCGAAGCAGGTGCTCATGGTGCCGCTCTACCTGGTGATGGCGCGGCTCCACCTGCTCGACACCTACGCCGCGCTCGTCCTCCCGTTCGCAGTGGACGCCTTCAGCATCTTCCTGGTGCGCCAGTACGTGCTGGGTCTTCCCATCGAGCTCGAGGAGGCCGCGCGGGTGGACGGCGCCTCGGACTGGGCCATCTTCCGCGCCGTGGTGCTGCCGCTCATGAAGCCGGTGCTCGCGGTGGTGGCGATCCAGTCGTTCCTCACCAACTGGAACTCGTTCCTCTTCCCGCTCATCTTCGTTGACTCCGACCGGCTGAGGACGCTCCCGGTCGGGCTGGCGCTGCTCTCGCAGACCGAGCACAGCGTGGACTGGAGCTTCCTCATGGCGGGCTCAACCGTGGCCTCGCTCCCGGTGCTGGCGGTCTTCCTGCTCTTCCAGCGCCACATCCTCTCGGGGCTGCTCGCGGGGGCCGAAAAATGAAGACCGGGCCGCCGGACGCGCTCGGGCCCGTGCGCGGCTACCGCGACCGTGCCGAGCACCTGGTCGTGGGGCTCATGACCGGCACCTCGGCCGACGCGGTGGACGCCGTGCTGGTGCGCTTCCGGGGGCTCGGCCTGGAGGCCACGCACGAGGTGCTGGCCTACCGGGAGACCCCGCTCGAGCCGCCCTTGCGCCGCGAAGTGCTCGAGGTGGCCGCCGCGCGCGTGCTCGAGCCCGAGCGGCTCATGCGGCTGGACGCGGCCCTGGGCGAGCGCTACGCCGCGGCGGTGTTCGAGCTGCTCGCCGGATCGAAGCTGGACCGCGACCGCGTGGACGCCATCGGGTCGCATGGCCAGACCGTGCGCCACCTCCCGCGCGATGCCGGCGGCGGGCAGGCGCTCACGCTCCAGCTCGGCTCGGCGGCGGTGCTGGCCGAGCGTACCGGGATCACCGTGGTCTCCGACTTCCGCACCCGCGACACCGCCGCGGGCGGCGAGGGCGCCCCGCTCGTGCCGCTGGCCGACTGGTGGCTGTTCCGCTCCGCGCAGGAATCGCGCGCGCTCCTCAACCTGGGCGGGATGGCGAACCTGACTTGGCTGCCGGCCGGCGCCGGGCTGGAGAACGTCGTGGCGTTCGACACCGGGCCCGGGAACGCGGTCCTGGACGCGCTGGTCCAGCTGCGCTCGGGCGGGCAGCAGCTCCACGACGAGGGCGGAGCGACCGCCGCCGAGGGCGAGCCGAGCGAGGCGCTGCTCGCCGAGCTGCTCGAGGACCCGTTCTTCGCGCTGCCGCCGCCGCGCTCGACCGGGCGCGAGCACTTCGGCGAGAGCTACGCCGTGCGGCTGCGCGACCTGGGCCTCTCGCTCGGCCTGGAGGAGGAGGACGTGCTCGCCACGGCGGTCGAGCTGACCGCCGCGTCGGTGGCGGACGCGCTCCGGCGTTTCATCCTCCCCCGCGGGAAGGTGGACGCGCTCTACGCGAGCGGCGGCGGCGTGAAGAACCGCACGCTGATGCGGGCGCTGGGGCGCCGGCTCGGCGGCCCCGGGGCCCGGCCGCTCGCCGAGCTGGGCGTTCCGCCCGAGTCGAAGGAGGCGCTCGCCTTCGCCTTCCTCGCGCACCAGACCCTTTGCGGCCACCCCGGGAACGTCGTCGGCGCGACCGGCGCCGCGCATCCCGTGGTGCTCGGCCACATCACGCCGGGGGCGCCGAGGTGAGGAGGCTGGCGCCCGTCGTCCTGCTCGCGGCGCTCGCCGCCTCCTGCGCGCCGATGCCGCGCCCGCAGGCGCCGCCGCCGCCGCCGGTGGCGAAGCCGGGGGAGAGATCGGCGGAGCAGCCGCCCGCGGAGAAGCCCGGGCCCTTGAAGCTGCCGTGGGAGCCGCACCTCAGTGTGGGCCTGGCCTGGGACCTCGACAGCCTCGTGCTCGTGCCGATCGCCCCGTCTCACATCGTCGAAGGCATCGGCACCGACCACCTCGGCTACGCGGACGTCGGGACATCCGCGGTCAGGTTCGCGGCTTCCTCGCGAAGCATGCGGGTCACCTGGCAGAAGTCGGAACGCGCGTGGACCGTCGGCTCCGGGGACACCGTCGCGCTCACCGGCCCATCCGAGGCGGGGTGGACTCCCGATTTCCGCTGGCGCTGGAACGGCAAGACCTGGCGCGGCAGGCCCACGGTCTTCGTGAACCCCCGCGGCAAGCTCACGCTCGCCGTCAGGCTCCCGCTCGAAACCTACCTCCTCGGCGTGGTCCCCGGCGAGATCGGCGGGCTCAACCCCGACCTGCTCGAGGCCGGCCGTGCCCAGGCCATCGCGGCCCGCAGCTACACCCTCTTCTACCGCGGCCGGCGGGCCGCCGAGGGCTTCGACGTCTTCGGCACGGTCGAGGACCAGGTCTACGGCCCGGTCGAGAGCGAGCGCCCTCTCGCCACGGAGTGCGTCGAGGCCACGCGCGGGCTGGTGGCGCTCGCGGACGGCCAGCCGATCCGCGCCAACTACTGCTCGACCTGCGGCGGCACCACTGCCGAGGTCTGGGAGGCCTGGCCGGCCGAGGCGCTGTCCTATCTGGTCAGCCGGCGCGACGGCGACCGCGGCGACGACTGGTGCGCGGCGTCCTCCCAGTTCCGCTGGCGCGAGGAGTGGAAGCCGGACGAGCTGGCCGCGAACCTCGCGCGTTTCGCGCCTCAGCAGCAGGTGGCGCTGCCGCCCGGCGGCGTGGGCGAGATCGTGGACGTACGGGCCGAAGCGCGCTCGCACTCGGGGCGCGTGTGGCGGCTGGTCGTGACCACCACGACAGGGCGGATCGTGGTGCCGGCCCACGCCATGCGGCAGGTGCTCCGGCGCGGCGGCAACCCGAACGCCATCCTGCGCTCGAACCTCTTCAAGATCGACGTGCGCCGCGACCGGACGAGCGGGCGCTCTCTCGCCATCGTCGCCAGCGGCGCCGGCTCCGGGCACGGCGTGGGGCTCTGCCAGACCGGCGCGCTGGGCATGGCTCGGGCGGGCCGCGACGCGAAGGCCATCCTCGCGCACTACTACCGCGGCGTGGAGCTGAAGCGCCTTTACTGAGTCCCCGCGGAGCGCGCCACCGCACGCGAACGGGTCGCAGGACGCAATTGACACTGCCCGCCCGCCGCCCTTACTCTCCCGCGGCTTTTCGGCACGCGCCCGGCCTCCCGGCCGCGTGCCAGCGGGGTTGTAGTTCAGCTGGTTAGAACGCCTGCCTGTCACGCAGGAGGTCGCGGGTTCGAGTCCCGTCAACC
>CAYHRW010000041.1:0-15483 GCA_964359105.1 uncultured bacterium | reverse complement strand
TCACGCGGCGCACGCCCCCTCCGGTGCGCGGCCGCGGCGCCCGATCAGAACTCCGGTCCGATGGAGAAGTGCCAGCGGGGCTGGCTCGCGCCGGCGAAGTCGGTGTTCCAGCCCGCGTCGAGCTTGAGGATGATGAAGTAGATCGCGGTCCGCACGCCCGCGCCGAACCCCACCTTGGGGCTGTCGAGGCGGCGCTTGCCGTCGAAGGTGTGCATGAGCCGCAGCTTCTCGCCGCGGCTCCACACCACACCGGCATCGCCGAAGACCACGCCGCGCAGGTTGAACACGCCGATCGGCACCGGGCCCACCAGACCCAGCTGCTGGATGAACGGGAAGCGCAGCTCGGCGTTGACGATCGCCAGCCGCGAGCCCAGCAGGTCGAAGTTGGAGTAGCCGCGCAGCGTGGAGAACCCGCCCACGCGGAAGGTCTGGGCATCGGGCCCGTCGCTCCAGCCGCCCAGGACGCGCGCCGCGAACGTGTAGCCGCGGGTGAGGTCCCAGTAGCGCCGCGCGTCGAGGGACGCGGTGTGGTACGCGCGCCCGTTGCGGAACACCGGGAACGACGGGCTCAGCGTCAGGTTGTAGCGCGAACCGTTCACCGGGCCGTAGTAGCCGAACAGGGAGTTGTCGCCGATCAGCGACACGGCGGGCGACGTCACCGACTCGAGCCTGCGCGCGCTGATGAAGTAGTCGCCGAAGATGTCCTGTTCGTAGAACTTCCGGTCCACGAACTGCTGGATCAAGTTGAACTCGACGCGGTGGAAGCGGTCGAACGGGTACGCCGCCTCGATCAGTCCGCCGAAGTTGCGCTCCGAGAAGAGCCGCGGACTGCCGAGCTGCTCGCCCGTCGTGGTGACGCGCGCCGAGTAGTAGTTCTTGAAGTGGAACAGCCCCCCGCCGAAGTCCCAGCGCCGCGGCAGGTAGTTGTAGAGGGCCAGCGCGTTGGTCTCCTCGAGCGAGCCGCCGTACAGGTTGCTGGCGACGTACAGGTTATGGTTGCCGAGGAAGTCGCTGAAGACCAGCTGCGTGCTCCCGACGAAGCCGTAGCCGCTCGCGGCGATGAGCCCGGCGCCACCGTAGTCCGGCGACAGCCGCACCCGGTACGGCGTCGGGTGCTGCGCCAGCACCGAGTCCGGGAGCGCGAACGGGCCACCGCGGTCCACCAGCGGCGTGAGGGTCGGGAGCACGGCCAGCGTGTCGCGGAAGACCGGGAACGAGGAGTGCCTGTCACCGCCCATCCACGCCGGCGGCTCGCCGAGACGCGGCCGCCCGACCGCGACGGTCGAAGTGTCGAACAGGGTCGCGCGCGGCCCGAGCGGGATGTCCCGCGGAGGCGCGTTCAGCGTGTCCGCGGGCACACTCAGGCTGTCGGGCCAGGCGCCGGCCAGCGCTCCGCGGTTCGGGCTGGTGTGGAGCGTGTCCACGCCTCCGGCGAGCGCGCTCGCCGGGTTGAGCACCGCCTGCGGCGCCTGGCGCCGCAGCCGCGCCAGCACCGGGTCGAGCGACACCGGCTCCCTCACCGCGAACACGTCGAAGCCGCCGCGGTTGAAGGCCGAGAACACCAGCCGGTCGTTCTGCCGCGACCAGGACAGGCTCGACACCCCGCCCAGCACGTCGGTGAGCTGGGTGAAGGACAGGTCGCCGGTGTCGTAGAGCAGGATGTTCGGCGTGCCGCTGCGGTCGGAGATGAACGCGAGCTTCTTCCCGTCCGGCGACCAGGCCGGCGAATGGTCGTCGCCGAAGGTGTCCACCACCTGCACGACCTCGCCGCCGTCCAGGTCGAGGTCGTAGATGGCGTACGAGCCGAAGCCCCGCGGCCGGCGCTCGGCGTGGAGCACCACCGGGGCGAGCCGGTCCGAGGCGAACGTGAGCGTGCGCCCGTCGGGCCGCCAGACGGGCTCCTTCTCGTCGTAAGCGTCGTCCGTCAGCCTCCTCCACCGCGCCGTCTTCCCGTCCACCAGCCACAGGTCGGAGCGCCCGTCCTTGACCCCGACCACCACGATGGAGTCGGACACCGGCGACCACGCCGGGTAGTAGAGCGCGTCGCAGCCGGGGTCGAGGCGCTCGAGGATCTTCCCGTCCTTCACCGCGACGACGTAGAGCACGTCGTGCCCGCCGCTCTTGGCGGTGAGCGCGAGGCGCTGCCCGTCGGGCGACCAGCTGATCGCGCTGCGGAACGAAGGGATGGCCTCGAACTGGACGTTGCGCTCGCCGCGGATGACGCGGCGCAGCACCTTTCCGTCGTAGGCCGACATCACGTACACGTCGGTGTACTGCCGGCGGTCCGAGAAGTACGCGATGCGGTCGCCCTGCGGCGACACGGAGGGCGCGGTGTTCAGGCGGCTGCCGTCCCGGCGGTGGTCGGTGAGGCGGCGCGCGAACTGCTCCGGGTCCTGCTTGCTCGCCACGGTGGGCCAGTACTGGCGGCGCAGCCAGTCGCGCCACTGCTCGTCGAACTTCGCCACCGGGGTCCCGACGCTGCGCTGGAAGGCGCGGTCGAAGTTGTGCACCTGGCGGATCTTCCGCAGCACGTCGCGCAGCCGCTCCTGGCCGTAGCGGTCCACCAGGTAGCTGATCGCCGACTGCCCCTGCTTGTACACCAGGTAGCCACCCGAGTACTCGATGGGCGGCAGGTAGCCCTCGACGATGCCGTCGCGCAGGAACATCTCGGCGTTGGGCTCCATGCCGAGCGAGAAATACTCGGCGATGCCCTCGGCGAACCACAGCGGCACCTGGAAGAACGACCGGCGCGCGATCAGCGAGGTGGCCGAGCCCCCGTAGAGCATGTCGAACATGAAGGCGTGGGTGAGCTCGTGCACGACGACGTGGCGCAGGTCCTCGTACGAGCCGGTGAACGGCAGCACCACGCGGTTGCGGAACAGCTCGGTGAAGCCGCCGGTCCCCTGGTCGATGAGCTCCGGGGTGACGTTGGTCTGGGCGAAGTCGTTGTGGGAGCCGTAGAGGATGATGGGGACGCGCCGGCCGAGACGGTGGCCCATCCCGCTCGACAGCAGGTCGTTGGTCTTCTCGGCCAGGTCCAGCACCCGCATCGCCAGGCTGTCGAGTCCGCCGTAGAAGTAGACGTCGAAGTGGTCGGACTCGATCGACTTCCAGTCGTAGCTGCGGTACTGGACCTTGTTCTGGCCGAAGTACTGGGCGTGCGCCGCCCCGGCCGCCAGCAGCGCCGCGACCAGAACCGCTCCCGGCACGACCCTCATCCTGCGCATGCGCTCCCCTTCGTGACGCGGCTCCCGTGGCCCCGGTCCGGCGCCCGGCCGCTCCTACTCTACACCGTTCCCGCCGGCCGGGTCCTCAGTACTCCCAGCGCGCCTTGAGATTCACGTTGAAGTCGGGGACCGAGGAGATGGTGTTGCTGCCGCTCAGTGCCCGGCGCTGCGCCAGCTCGGTGGTGATGTAGAAGAAGCGATTGATGCGGTACTCCGCTCCGACGCTGCGCTCGAACGAGCGGCTGGTCGTGCCGGCCGCCGACGGAGTGCGCTCGAAGCCGGGCAGCCGCTGGATGACGCTCATCTGGACCCGCGGCCCGACCTGCTGGGACACCGTCACGAACACGTCCCCCTGCCCCAGCACCAGCCCGCCCTGCTGGCGCGCCAGCTGCCACTGGCCCACGTCGCGCAGGAAGGTCCTCGAGAGCAGCGGCGAGAGCTGCTCGTTGATCTTCCGCGTCAGGTAGTTGTCCAGCGGGTCGCCGAAGGCCTGCGGCCCGCCTTCCAGGAACCTCCCCACCGTCAGCTCGCGCAGGATGGTGGCCTGGTCCCAGTCGCCCGGGTCGCTGCTGAACTCGATGTGCGGGCGTGCCGCGCGCTCCGTGATGCGCACCGTGATGGTGTGCGGAGCGGCCTCCGGCGGGGTCGTCGCCAGGCCCTCCCCGGACCCAGCCGGGACCGCGGGAACGGCCGGGGGGACGATGCGCGTCGTGGCCTCGGCGTCCAGCACGGGGTTCACGCCGCCCACGTTGTCGAAGGTCAGGTCGGCCTTGCGGACGGTGAACCGGTTGCTCAGGAAGTCGTACCAGCCGCGGATGGCGCGCAGGTCGCCCCAGATCGAGAGCACTTTCTCGGTCTGCTCCAGCGTGAGGTCGGCGCTGAACTCGATGTCGCCATCCGGCGGTGCCCAGCGCAGGTTGTTGTCGGCCGCCAGGTGGATGCGATACGTCCAGATGAGCGGCTGCGTGGTGGCCGCGAGCTGCTGGGTCTCGCTCTGGTTCGCGAAGTCGAAGATCACGCTCGCCTCACGGACCCGCACGTCGCCGGCGACGAAGGGCAGGCTCCGGCCGTTCACGCGTGGTCCCTTCGTCACCCGGAGGTCGCCGTCGAACGCGGCCTCGTAGAAGCCCGTCTCGGCGGTCGTGAAGTCGCGCATCGCCAGATCGAAGCTGTACTCCTTGAGTCGCATCCCCTCCAGGTCGATGACGCCGCGCCCGCGCACCGTGCCACGCGCGCCCGAGCGCGCGAACAGAGTGTCCATGGTCATGTGGGCCTGGTCGAAGTGGAAGTCGGCGTGGATGTCCTCGAGCAGCTCCTCGCGCCCGGTGATGAGCATCTGGCCGTCGCGCGCCCGCGCCGTGCCCGCGAGGTCCGGGTGGCGCGGCGTCCCGGCCAGCGTCGCGTGCAGGTCGAAGCGCCCGCGCGCCCCGGCGATCTGCGGCACCAGCAACGGCACCAGGGCGAGGTCGCCGTTCGCCAGGTCCACCTTCCACGACATCGCGCGATCCGGCACCTCCGGGCGCGCACCCAGCGCGAGCGTCAGCGGCATCGAGCCCGAGGCCGTGGACACGATGTCGCCGCGCGTGAGCCTGAGCTCCGGCACGGTGAGCTGCCCGTCGCGGTATCCGGCGCGCAGCACCAGCCGCTCGGCCCGCAGGCTGTCCCACGCCACCGGCGCGGCCGCGGCCCGCAGCTCGAGCTCGGGCTCGCCCGGCCGCCCGGCCAGGGTGAGCGTGCCGCTCACGCGTCCGGAGACTCCGCGCGCGCGCTCGGTGAGACGGCCGAGCCGGTCGAGCGGCATCGCCTCGGCACGCACGCTGCCCTGCCAGCGCGCGGCGCTCGCGAGCCAGCGCCGGACCCCCTCGCCGGTGAGCGTGTCGGGCCCGGGCGCGGCGGTGTCGCCGAAGCGCGCCTCCCCCTCGAACACCCCGCCGTCGAGCGCGAAGCGCAGCGAGCGCACCTCGAGGCGCCCGTGACCGCCCGCCAGCGCCAGACTCAGGGAGTCGGCGCGGTGGCCCCGCACGCCCGGCCGCGAGGCGCGCCCGGTGAAGCTCCAGCGCGGGTCTTCGTAGCGGCCCTCCACCCGGAGCTCGGCGTCCGCGGCGCCCGCCAGCCCCCGGCCCGCCGGGAGCCCGAGGCGAGCGAGGTCGAGCCCGCGCGCCTCGCCGCTCCACTCGTACTCGCCGCCCGCGGCGGCCCAGCGCCCGCGCAGGGCCAGCCGCGCCGCGCCGTCGTGCGCGGCGAAGCGGTCGAACACCACGCCGTGCCGGTCGCCGGCCAGCGCCAGCGGCGGATCGCCCACCCAGTCGAACTGCCCGCTCTTCGCCGCGGCGCGCTCCAGCGTCATGGCCCAGCCGTGCCGGTCCCAGCGCGCGTCGCCGGCCACCGTCACCAGCGTGTCGCCGGCGGTGGCCGCGACCTCGGCGAGGCGCGCGCGGCCGTCGCCCAGGTGGAGGGCGGCCGCCGCGCTGTCGAAGTGCACGCCCAGGAAGAACGCGTCGCCGAGGCGCGCGCGCATCGCGAGGTCGGGCTTCGGCAGCAGCAGGCCGCTCACCTCGTCGAGGCGCCAGCGCCCCATCGTCATGCCGAGCCACTCGGACGCGACGCCCTGCAGCGTGCCGCTGACGTGCAAGCCGCCCTCGCGCCCCTCGGCGGTGCCGCGCCCCGCGGTCAGCAGGCCGCGGATGCCGCTGGCGCGCCCGTCGGGCCACTCCTCGAGCGGGAACCGCGCCGCCTCCCAGGCGCCGCGCCAGCCCGTGTCGTCGATGCGCCCGGCCAGGTCCACGCGCCCGCCGCGCCGCAGCATGGTCACCGCGAAGCTGTCGGGCGACGCCGAGAGCGCCTGCACCGAGACGCGCCCGCTGTCGGCGCGCCACCCCGCGATCACCGAGGGCCCGAGCGTGGCGTCCACGCGCGAGCCGGAGGGCGCGCGCTTCCACGAAACGTAGCGCATGCTCCCGTTGAGGTCGCCCTGCGGCCAGCCCCGCAGGCCGATGAGGCCCCAGCGCTCGGGGTCCCCGTGCGTGACGCGGCCGCGCAGCTCGAGCGCGCCCGGGTCGTAGGCGAGCTGCCCGGCCAGCCGGCCGGCCGGCGAGTCCAGCTCGAGCCCGGTGACGAGCAGCCTGCCCCGGGAATAGGTGAACGCTCCGCGGGCCGCGGCCGGCACGCTGTCCCACACCGCGTCCGCGACGAACGTCCCTCCCCAGCTGCCCCGCAAGCGCGCGTCGGCCACGATGTGCCCCTGCCCCGGCACGTCGAAGACGTTGTTCTGGAAGGCCCGGGCCATCCACCGCCAGCGCAGGCGGTCCACCTCGACGTGGACGCTCTTCGCGGGCGCGCCGGTGCGCCAGGCGCCGCGGGCGGTCAGCACGAAGTCCGGCGTGCGCAGCTCGCGCACCCGGAATCGCGTGCTGTCGCCGGAGGCGTAGTCCGCGGTCAGATTCTGGATCACGCTCGCGAACGGTCCATGCGTCCAGCGCATCGCCCTGAGATCCACCTGCTCGGCCCCGCCGCCCGCGACCACGCGCCCTTCGGCGTCCCATCCGGTGATGTCGTCCTTCGGGTCGGGAAGGTGCACCGTGCCCCCTCGCATCGCGAACGCCACCTCGAGCTCGCGCGCCCGGCCCGGGCGCTCCCTGCCCGGCCGCCACGCGGGGATGCGCAGCTTCCCGTCGGCGCCGCGCGAGATCCGGATGACCGGGCGGTCGAGTCGCAGCCGGATCGAGCGGCGCTGGCCGAACCACAGGTCCCAGGGCGCGTAGCTCACCGTCATGGCCTGCGCCTCGATCAACGGCGCGCCGGCCTCGCCGCGGAAGCGCACCACCGGGTGGATGATGGTGACGCGCTTGAAGAGGTTCCCCCTCAGCTCCCGCACCTCGAGCACCAGATCGCTGTGCTCGGAGAGCGAGCGCTTGATGAGGGTGAGGGGGCTGCCGGCCAGCCGCTCGGCGTGGCCGCTCGCCCACAGCAGCAGGCCGCCGGCCGCGAGCAGCACGACCGCGAACAGCGACAGCACGATGACCCACGCGATCTTCCCCGCGCTCCAGCGCGCGCGCCGCGGCAGGGCGTGCACGACCGCCTCCTCGATGCGGTCGTGCATCTCCCGGACCTCCTCGCGGAGGCCCTCGACCACGCGCCCGGGCAGCGGAGCCCCGGGCTCCTCGTCGCCGCGCGGCCTTCCGGGATCGTCGGGCTCGGTCATGGCTCTAGTACGCCGCCCCGATGGCGAACTGCAGGCGGCCGAAGCGATGGCGCCCCGCCAGGCCCCAGGTGTAGTCGAGACGCAGCGGGCCGACCGGCAGGTCGAAGCGTCCGCCCGCGCCGTAGACGTAGCGGACGTCCCCGGGATCGAGGCGGCTGCGGCCGAAGCGCGGCGTGAAGTGCTGCGGCCGGATGTACTCCGGGCGCGCCCAGACATTCCCGGCGTCCACGTAGACCTCGGCGCCTAAGGGACCGGCCAGCGGGAAGCGCAGCTCCGCGTTGGCCTGCAGCAGGAGGAGTCCGCCCGAGCGCGCGATCTCGTTCTCGTCGTAGCCGCGGATCGAGTTCACGCCCCCCAGCCGGAACACGTCCTCGGTGGGGACCCGCGCCACCTCCCGGTCCACGCCGGCGGCCGGGATGAAGTCCTTGCGCTCCCCGAACGGCTTGATCAGGCCGCCGCGCGCGTGGGTCGCGAGCACGACGCGCGAGCGCGGCAGCGGCGTGTACCAGGACGAGCGCAGCTGGAACTTGGTGAAGCTGGTGGAGCCCTTGAACGGGCCGCCCGCCACCTCGGCGGCGGCGGTCTGGAACGACCCGCGCGCCGGGTCGAGCGGGTTGTCGCGCCGGTCGCGGTCGACGCCCAGCTGGAGCCGGTGCGTCGAGTACGAGGGCGTGAAGTCCTGGAGCTGCGCCGTGCGCGCCGAGTCCGACAGCGTGTCCACCAGGAACTCCGCGTGCTGCATGACGAAGGTGTTGTCCTGCGTGAGCCTCAGATGCGTGAGGCGCCCGAAGTCGCGCCGCACCTGGAAGCTCACGCCGCGCGCGTCCTTGCGGATGAGCAGGTCGTCGGTGCGGTAGTCGTGGCGCTCCAGGTAGAGCGCGGCCCGGGCGCGGTTGCGGGTGCGGAACAGCCACGGCTCGAGCAGCGACGTCTCGCCGCGCGAGAGCAGGAAGCGGCCTTTCGCGTCGTAGGAGAGCCGGCCGCCCACCACCCCCTGCAGCCCCCGGCCGATCAGGTTCCGATGCCCCCACTCGCCGCTCAGGCGAAAGCGCTCCTCGGTGCCGCTGCCCACGCCGGCGTCGAGCCAGCGCGGCTTGCGCTCGCGCACCTGCAGGAAGAACTCCATGAGCGTGTTGGTCGAGTCGGGGAGCGGCGTGAGCTGCACCTGGCCGAACAGGCCGGTCTCGTAGAGCCGCTCCTGCGACTCCTGGACGCGCGAAAGCCGGTAGACCGACCCCGGCTTCAGCAACAGCTCGCGCCGCACCAGCTTCTCCCTCACGTGCAGCTCGCCAGGCGTCGAGAAGTAGACCTGCCCGAGGCGGTAGAGCGGGCCTTCGTCCACGGTGTAGAGCACGCGCACCGCGAGCGAGTCGCGCGCGTCGCGCGACGCCGAGCCCACCACGTGCGGCAGGTAGCCGCGCTCCTGGTACTGCCGCGAGATGAGCGCCGTGTCGGCGATGAGGTAGGCCGGGTTGAACGGCTTCCCGGGTTTCGCGTAGAGCGTCCGGCGCAGGACCTCGAGCGGCACCGCGCGGCTCCCGGCGAAGTCCACGGCGGCTACGCGCGAACGCGCCCCCTCGCGGATGGTGAACCCCACCACCACCGCGCGCGGGTCGCGGGTCGCGAGCACGGTGTCGCTCACCTCGACGTCGAGGAAGCCGTGCTGGCGGTAGACCACCGCGATGGCCACGACGTCCGCGCGCAGGAAGTCGAGCCGCAGCGGCGCGCGGTCCGCCCACGGCCAGATCGAGGGTCGGCGCGTCTTCAGCACGCGCCGGATCTCGCGCCCGCTCACCCGGTGGTTCCCGCGCAGGCGCACCCCCACCACCGTCTTGAGCTGGCTCTCGAGGTCCCCGCGGGCCCGGGCCGCCTCCGGGGCGAGCGCAGCGAGCACCAGCACGGTGGCGGCGCACGCCCGGCTAAGGGGGCGAAGGCGCAACCGTCTTCTCCTGGGGCGCCCGGTCGAGCGCGCGCTGGCGCTGGAGCATCCGCAGCGGGTCGTTCGCGAGGATCAGGATGAAGAGGGATCCGATCACGACCAGCCCAACCTTCTGGAAGCGGACGTAGCCGCGCACCGAGATGGCCTGGCGGCGCACCGCTTCCAGCAGCGCGAGAACGATGTGGCCTCCGTCGAGGATCGGGATGGGGAGCAGGTTGAAGGCCATGATGGCCACGTTGATCATCGCCAGGAACTGGAGATACGAATCGAGCCCGCGCCGCGCCTGCTCGCTGGCCGCCTGGGCGATGAACAGCGGGCCGCCCAGGTACTCGCGGTAGTAGAGCGGGCGCGACACCGTGAGCCACATCCCGCTGTAGACGTTCGCCACCAGCGCGATCGTGGCGTGGAAGCCGAGGTCCAGCGATTCCAGCACGCCGTGGCGCTCCACGTAGACGCCGTGGCGCGGCGCCTCGATGCCGATGCGCGCGCTCGTGCCCGGCGTGCCGTCCGGACTCATCGGCGTCACCGTGATGTCGAAGCTGCGCCCTTCCCGCCGGATGCCGAGCCGGACCGGCCGGTCGGCCTGCCCCGCCAACGCGCTCGGCAGCTCGTCCCAGGTCGCGACCGGCTGGCCGTTCACCGAGAGGATCCGGTCCCCCTCCTTGAGCCCCGCCTTGTACGCCGGCATCCCGGTCATGATGTTCCCAACCACCGGCGGGTCGGGAGGACGGCGCAGGCTCGACAGCACCGGCTCGCGCCGCTCGGGCGCGATGGTGAGGGTGCGCCGCGCGCCGTCCCGCTCGACCACCAGGGCCAGCGGGCGGCTCTTCGGCTGGCGCTCGCTGTTGGTGAAGATCGCGATCCAGCTCCCGATCGGCCGCCCGGCCACCGCGACCACGCGGTCGCCCTCCCGCAGCCCGGCACGGTAGGCGGCGCTCGTGTCGGGAGTGGCGCCGAGCCGGCTCGGGAAATCGGGGTACGAGACGCCGCTCATCCCCACCGCCACCATCACTAGGAAGGCGGTGACCAGGTTGGCGGCCGGACCGGACAGTGCGATCAGCATGCGGCCGGGCCACGGATGCGAGAGGAACTGCTCCGGCCCGCCCGGCATGCCGCCGTCCTCGCCGGGGCTGTCGCCCGCCATCTGCACGTAGCCCCCGAGCGGGATCCACGAGATGCGGTACTCGGTCTCGCCGCGCCGGGTCGAGAGCATGGCGGGGCCGAAACCGAGCGAGAAGCGCAGCACGCGCACGCCGCGGCGCTTGGCCATCAGGAAGTGGCCGAGCTCGTGGACGAAGATGACCAGGCCGAGGAGGATGACTCCCGGCACGACGGCCCTGGAAAACTCGATCCAGTGCAAGAGGAACCCCTTATGGGAGAAGACGTTTCGGCAGGCTACCCCGCTCGGGGGAAAGGGGTCAAGGCCCGGGCGATGGCCCGGTCGCTCGATGCGCACGGTCGCGCGGTCGCTCCATCGAAAACGGCCCGGGTCATGTCTGGATCCCCCGCTCGCGCAGCGCGGCACGGTACTCCTCCAGGCTCCGCTCCACCATGTGGTCGGCACTGAAGCGCCGCACCCTGACCCGCGCCTCGACCGCCCATCGCGCGGCCCGCTCGGGTTCCCCCAGCGCCTCGAGCAGGGCGCGCGCCAGCGCCTGCGGGTCGCGTCCCGGCACCAGGCGTCCGGTGGCGCCGTCCTCGACCACGTCCGGCACGCCGCCCACCGCGGTGGCCACCACCGCGATGCCGAGCGACTGCGCGTCGAGCAGCGAGGTGCAGAGCCCCTCGAGGTGCGACGAGAGGCAGAACACCGAGAACTGCCGGAGCAGGTCGAGGGCGTCGGCACGGAAGCCGAGCAGCCGGACCTGGCGCTCGAGGCCGAGCTCCGCGCGCCGGCGCTCGAGCGCGCCGCGGCACTCGCCCTCGCCCACCCACGCGAAGCGCACGTCCGGCCGGGCCCGCACCACCAGCGCGGCGGCCTCGAGCAGGTTCGCGTGGTCCTTGTGCGGGGCGAGGGCGGCCACCGTGCCCACCACCGGCGCGTCCGGCGGCGCGCCGCGCGCGGCGCGCAGGTCCGCCGCGCCGCGCCGCACGCCCGCGTCCGCCGCGGGCCGCTCGATCCCGCTCGGCCCCAGCGCGAGCTTCGCCTCCGGCCCCCCGCCCGAGCGCATCACCTCCGCCACGCCCCGGCTGATGCACAGGTAGCGGTCCACCGGCATGCGGTACTTGAGCCGGCTGAACGGGTTCCCCGCCACCGCGAAGTCCACGCGCCGCGACACCACCACCACCGGCACGCCGGCGCGGCGCGCCGCCGGCACGCCCAGCGCGTGCGCGTGCGCGCTGTGGCAGTGGGCGACGTGCGGAGCGAAGGCGCGCAGCAGCCGCGCCGCGCGCCACCCCGCCGCCAGGTCCCATTCGCCGCGCGGCGACCAGGCGAGCACCTCGAAGCCCTCGGCGCGCGCCTTCTCCGCGAGCGGCCCGCCCGGCGCGAGCAGCAGGCACTGGTGGCCCCGGGCCCGCAGGCCCCGCAGCAGGAAGCGCACCTGCGCCTGGCCGCCGCGCCACTCGCGCCCGGTGTCGAGGTGCGCCACCCTCACGGCCGCCGCTCCCGTGCGAGCGCGAGCGCCGCCAGCAGGCTTTCGCCCACGCGGTCCGGCGTGGCGACCTCGAGCGCGCGCGCGCGCCCCGCCGCGCCCATCCGCTCGCGCTCCGCGCGATCGCCGATCAGCCGGGCCAGCGCGCCGGCGAGCGCGTCGGCGTCGCCCCGCGGCACCGCGGCGAGCTGCGTCCCCGGCTCGAACACCTCGCGCAGGCCGTCGCCGTCGCCGGTGATCACCGCGCGCCCCGCCGCCAGCCCCTGATAGACCTTGTGCGGGATGACACGGCCCGCCTTCTCGCCGGCCCCGAACGCCCCGAGCACCACGTGCGCCTCGGCCAGCACGCGCGGCGCATCGCCGTAGCCGGTCGCTCCCGGGAACTCCAGCCGCCGCACGCCGAGGCGCTCCGCGCGCGCCCGCGCCGCCTCCCATTCGATCCCCTTCCCCACCAGCTGCACCGCGAACTCCGGGAGCCCCGCGGCCTCGCGCTCCAGCCGCGCCACCGCCTCGACGATGGTGAGCGTGCCGTGCAGCGGCAGGAAGCCGCCGACGTAGACCACCCGCACCGGGCCGGCGGATGGCGCGGCCGCCACCCCGAAGAACGCGTCCTCCGCCCCGACCAGCACGCGCGCCAGCCGGGCGCGCGGCACGCCCAGCGACTCGAACAGCGCCCCGTGCGCCCAAGTGTCGCACAGCACCAGGTCGGCGAGCCCGAGCGACCAGCGGTCGAGGCGCAGGTTCCAGCGGGCCTGGGCCGAGCCCCGCTCGTGCAGCCCCCAGTCGCCCACCAGCGTGTCGTGGCGCGAGACCAGCGGGTCGAACGCCAGCAGGCGGCCGCCCCTGAGCGCCCGCGCCAGCGGCACGTCCTTGTGCCGGAACTCGGGCACCAGCAGGACGTCGGCGCCGCGCGCCGCGCGCGTGAACGCGGCGAGCAGCGCCGGGTAGCGGCGGAACGCGCGGCGCTCGCGCACCCGGGCTTCGCTCACGTCCGCGCCGGCGCGGCGCAGGCCCTCGCGCAGGACGCGGTTGCGCGGGTAGGCGGGGTCGTACGCCCCGAAGAAGCACACGCGCATCATCCGCCGCGGTCCCGTCCCGCCGCCCACAGCTCGGCGTATTTGAGGAACACCTGCGCCGCGGCCAGGCCACACACCGCGACGCCGCGGGCGCCATCCAGGAAGCCGAGCTGCAGGACGTACATGCGCAGGAAGCGCAGCGGCGGCCGGAAGGCCAGGTCGAGCGGCCCGGCGCTCCGCCCCGCGCGGCGCGCCTTCTCCGCGCCCGCCGCGGCGTAGCGCACCAGCTTGGCGCGGCACTCCTCCCACGTCGCGTAGCTGTGGTGCTCGATCACGCCGTCTAGGTCCGCGATCGCGCCCGCGACCGAGACCTGCTCGTGCACCGGGGCGTCGTCGAAGCGCGCGGCCTCCCGGCGGAACAGGCGCAGCACCTTCTCGCCACGCCAGCCGCAGTGGCGGATCGGCCGCCCCAGGAACCAGGTGCGGCGCTCGACCCGGAAGCCCGCGGCGCCGCCCGCCGCCAGCGCGCGGCGCACCGCGGCCACCGCCCTGCCCTCCAGCCGCTCGTCGGCGTCCAGCCACAGCACCCAGGGCTCGCGGCACTGCGCCAGCGCGAACGCGCGCTGCGGGCCGAACCCCCCCAGCTCCTCGAGCGGGCGCACGAACACGCGCGCCCCCAGCCGCTCGGCCACCTCGCGCGTGCGGTCCCGGCTCGCGCTGTCCACCACCACCACCACCTCGCGCGCGAACGAGAGCCCCGGGATCAGCGCCGCCAGGCGGCGCTCCTCGTCACGCGCCAGCAGCAGGACCGACAGCGGCAGCCGTTCGTCCATGGCGCTCCAGGTGATCGAGCACCAGCGCGGTCGCGCGCTCGGGGCTCAGTTCGGGTAGGCAGCTCCAGTGAGGACACGAGGTGCGGTCGCAGCCCCGGCACGGCAGGCTCGTCCACCAGGCGCCGTGGGCGCCGCCGGGCGGGGTCCAGGTATCGGGGTGGGTGGGGCCGTGCCAGGCGAACGTGGGGACGTCCAGCGCGGCGGCCAGGTGGCGGGGCCCGCTGTCGGTCCCCACCACGGCGGCGAGCTGGGCGATGACGCCCGCCAGCACCGCCACGTCGCAGGGCGGCAGCACCGCCAGCCCCGGCGCGAGCGTGGCGAGCGTGGCGCCCAGGCGCTCCTCGCCCGGCCCCGCCACGAGCAGCACGCGGCGTCCGGAGCGCATCAGCCCGCGCGCGAGCAGCGCGACAGAGGCCGCCGGCCAGGTCTTGGCGGGCCAGGTGCCCGCCGCGACCAGCCCGATCCCCTCGCCGGCCGCGAGAGCGCAGCCCGCGAGCAGTCGCGCCGCCTCGGCGCGCGCCTCGGGCTTCACGCTCACGCGCGTCGCCACGCCGTCGGAGATCCCGCCCGCCGCCACGGCGAGCCGGACGTGAGTGGCCGCCGCGTACTCGCGCCGCCCCGGCGCCGGGCTCAGGGTACGCGGCACCCGCACGTGGTAGGTGCGCGCGCGGCCGCGCAGGTCGTAGCCGGCGCGCCGCCGTGCTCCGCTCGCGCGCGCCAGGAACGCGCTGCGCGGGTTGCCGAAGAAGTCCACGGCCAGCGCGTAGCGCCGCGCCCGGAGCGCGCGCGCCAGCCCCAGCGTGCCGGCGAACGTGCGCTCGAGCCCCCAGACCCGGCCCACCCCTGGCAGTCCCTCGAGCAGCGGCGCGTAGCGCGGCTCGGTCACCACCTCGAGCGGGGCGTCCGGGTACCCGCGGTGGAGGGCACGCAGCGCCGGCGTGACGAGCACCACGTCGCCCAGCGCGCGCGGCCGGATGGCGAGCACCCCGCCCTCCACTCAGGCCCCCCCGTGCAGGCGGCGCACGCGCTCCACGATCTCGCGGCTGGCGTGCTCCTTGGGATCGCCCGCGATCGCGGTCACGCCGCCGAACGACGCCACGGTCGCGCGCTCCGGCACGGTGTCGGGACGGTAGTCGGTGCCCTTGGCGTGCACCGCGGGCGTGAGCTCCGCGAGCAGCGCGTCCACGGTCGGCTCGTCGAACAGCACCACCAGGTCCACCGCGCCGAGCGCGGCCACCAGCAGCGCGCGGTCGCGCGCCCCCATCACCGGCCGGCCCGCGCCCTTGTGCGCCGCGGCCGAGCGGTCGCCGTTGACCGCCACCACCAGCCGGGTGCCGAGCGCGCGCGCCGCTCCCAGGTAGCGCGCGTGGCCGACATGGAGCAGGTCGAACACGCCGTTCGCCAGCACCACGCGCTCACCCGCGGCGCGCCACGCCGCGACGCGCGCGCGCGCCATGCCGCGCGGCGCCAGCTTCTCCGCGGCGCGCGCCTGGCTCACCGCCCCCTCCGCGGGCTGCGCCGCAGCGCGCGCGCCAGCTCAGCGCGCGTCACCGCCACCGCGCCGCGCCGGCTCACCGCCACGCTGCCCGCCGCGTGCGCGAGCGCCGCCGCCTCGAGCGCGCACGCCCCCTCCGCCAGCGCCAGCGTCGCGACCGCCACCACCGCGTCACCGG
>CAYHRW010000040.1:0-15810 GCA_964359105.1 uncultured bacterium | reverse complement strand
TGCGGATCGTGGCGCCCTGCCTGACCTCGACCAGCCGCCGCTCGGCGGTGACCTCGATGGTCTTCTCCTCGCGCACCACGATGTCCTCGAGCTGGAAGTTGACCGCCGTGGACCTGCCGCCGGCCACGGCCACGCCGGCCTTCGACTCGGGCCGGTAGCCGAGGAACTGGACCTTGAGCTCGTACGTCCCGGCCGGGACGCCGCCGACGAGGTAGCGGCCCTCGGAGTCGGTGAGTCCGCCGCGCTGGGCGCCCACCACCGTGACGGTCGCGAACGGCAGGGCGTGACCGGTTCGGCGATCGGAGACCTTGCCGGAGACGCTGCCCTTCTCCTGAGCGGCGGCCGGGAAGGCCGCGAGGGCCAGGAGCAGAACGGCGAGGATCGGGAGCTTCGAAGAGTGGCGCATGTAGGTCAGGTGGACTGAAGGGAGAGTGACCCTACGTTTCCGGCGTGACGGGGTCAAGCGAATCCTCGCGCTTTCGGACGCGCCCCCGATGGTCCGGTGGTAGACCGTGCGATCGTGAACCGCTCCCGCCGACCCCACGGCGTCAGTCCTCGCGGTCCGATTTCACGATGACGAACTTCCCGCGGCTCACGCGATCCGCGTCGAGGTCCTGGACCGACCAGAGATAGAGGCCGGTGGCCGCAGCCTGGCCGGCGCGCGTGATCATGTTCCAGGCGAAGGTGGCGCCCGAGAGCGTGGGCGGAGGCACGTCGAGGTCGGCGCGCGGGTCGTAGAGTCCGCGCGCGCCCTCGCCGTGGTAGCCCGCGCCGTCGAAGCGCTGCTCGAGCACCAGGTCGCCGGCCAGCGTGTAGATGCGGATCATGCACCGGCGCGGCAGGTTCGCGAACCACAGGTAATGGTCGCGCACGCGCGCGCCCTGGTCCCACCTTGCTTCGACGCGGTACGGGTTCGGGAAGACCGTGACGCCGAGGCGGCTCTCGCCCGGCGCCGGCGCGGGCACGGCCTGGAACTTGTTCTGCGGGATCCCGCTCTCCAGGCTCCGCACCTTGTCGTCGCCGAGATCGTAGCTCGTCACGGCGCCGAACACGCTGAAGCCGTCGGGCAGCCCGGTCACGGCGTGGCGGTAGCGGTAGGTCGCGCCGTCCACCACCTTCGGCACCGCGAGCCGGATGGCGTCGAACCCGGTGTCGAAGCCGGTGGTGTCGTGCGGCGGCGTGGCGAGGTCGAACTGGGCGACGCGCCCGAGGCGCTGGCGGTCCGACCCGAGGTAGACGCGGTAGCCTTCGAAATCGCGCTGCAGCGGCGCGGGGCTGGTGGCATCCTCCGCGAACTCGGGCGAGTCGTCCCAGTAGAAGTCCACGCGGTTCCCGCCGGTCTCGACGTGGAGCCGCGGCGAGGGCGGAGGCGCCGGGAGCGTGTAGCCGATGTCGGAGGCGAACTGCGCGAAGTCGGCGTTCGCGAGCAACCGCTCCTCGTCGTCGCCGCCCACGAACGCGAAGTCCACCATCACGCTGTCGCCGGGGTCCACCTGCGCGAACGGCCCGACCGACAGCACCATGATGGGCGAGCAGTTGTTCGCGCCCGGCATGCACGACGAGAGGTCCATCACCCGCCCGTTCGAGAGCACGACGTAGCGCTCGCGGTCGGTGTCGCGCGCGGTGTCGCCCGGGCTGTAGCTCCACCAGTTGAAGCTCACGGTCTTGTTCGCGACCGTGTCCGGGTGCACCGCGAGCAGCTTCACCGCGGCCCACGGCGGGCAGTACGAGACGTTGCAGCTCCCGGGATACGGGAGCGAGTAGCAGTAGCGCTCCTTGTAGAGCCGGCGCGCGGAATCGAACTCGCCGTACGTCTTGTAGTACCACGAACCCGGCCCGCTGCTCGCCGAGGGCGGCCAGTTCGCGTACGCGTTCTTGTCGCCGCTCACGAGCTGCGCGTAGAGGCCCACGTACACGTCGCGCAGCGGCGGGCCCTGGTTCACGATCGTGAACTGGACGACCTCGAAGGCGTCCGCGGCTTCGAGCGAGAAGCCGAGCATGCGCTGCCTGACCAGGATGTCGAGCGGCGTGTGGCGCTCGAGCTGGTAGCCCGACGGCGCCCGCGCCGGGCGGTCCGAGTAGCTGCACAGCAGGTCCTGATCCGAGACCGCGTCGCGCGAGAAGACCGGGCTGTTCTGGATGCGCGAGCGCTCGACGATGGCGTTGCCCGCGGGCGTGAACTCGGTCTCCAGCTGCGCGCTCGAGCCCTGGGCGTTGTCCACGATGCCGCTCGAGACGCCGATGAACGCGCCGGTGTCGGAGAGCGCGAGCGCGCCCACCCACAGCCCGGCGCGCGACATGTGCTCGTAGCCGGAGCCGAGCGGGAACTCGAACGAGGGCGAGCGCGAGCCGAAGTTGTTCCCGAAGAACCCGTAGTTCGTGACGGTCAGCCCGACCCGGTTGATGTCCGTCACGACCAGGCTGTAGCGGATCGAGTCCGCCGCGGCTGCGCGTGATTCGCGTGCCGCCCCCGCGGCCAGCGCCCCGAGCAGCGCGAAGACCAGCGCCCGCCGGAACCGCCGTGCCCGCATCAGAAGCTCGTCAGCCGCCGGTCGTAGTCGTCGGGGAACTCCTCGATGAACACGCGGTCGATCTCGAGGTTGACCTCGCGCAGCCGGCGCGCGCGCTCCGCGTACGGCAGGAACGCGCTCTTGAAGCCGTTGATGATGACCCGCTTCACCTCGTAGGGGCTCAGGCGGAAGGCGCGGGCCGCGAGCGCGATCTCCTGGGTCACGGTGGTGTCCGACATCAGGCGGTTGTCGGTGTTGACCGTGACGCGGAGACCCTCGCGGAAGTAGTAGCCGAACGGATGGTCCTTGATGTTCCGCACGGCGCGGGTCTGCAGGTTCGAGGTCAGGCACACCTCGAGCGGGATGCGATGGTCGTTGACGAAGCGCATCAGGCCCGGGTCCTCGCGCAGCCGCGTGCCGTGCCCGATGCGATGCGCCCCGCAGTAGTGGATGGCCTGCGCGATGCTCGCTGGCCCGAACGCCTCGCCCGCGTGGACCGTGGAGTTCACGTTGTTCTTGATGACGAGCTGGAACGCGCCGCGGTGCGCCTTGGCCGGATAGTCCTTCTCCTGCCCCGCGAGGTCGAAGGCCAGCACGCCCTTGCCCTTGTAGGCCACCGCCAGCTCGGCGAGCGCGTACGAGGTGCGCGGGGCCATCGAGCGGATCCCGCAGATGATGACGCCAGTGGTCATCCCGGTCTTGCGGCCCGCGTCCTGCAGCCCCGCGATCACCGTGTCCACGATGTCCTCGAACGGGAGCCGGCGCCTGCGGTGGAGGATGGGCGAGTAGCGCACCTCGAGGTGCCGCACGTTCTCGGCCGCCGAGTCCTCCGCCAGCTCGTAGGCCACGCGGTAGAGCGACTCCCTCTGTTGCATGACGCTCAGGGTGAGGTCGAAGATCTCGAGGTACTCGCCGAGGTTGCGCGTGCGCTTCCCGGCCCGCAGCAGCCTGGTGAGCTGCGCCAGGTTCCGCGTCGGGAGCTTCACGCCCTGCGCGTCGGCCAGCTCGAGCACGGTGCGCGGCCTCAGGCAGCCGTCGAGGTGACAGTGGAGATCGGTCTTCGGGAGGCGCTGGATGAGCTTCAGAGGGAGTCGCATGGTCCTCGGTGGTGATGGAACGACGCCGCCCCGGCCTCGCGGCCCGGAGCGGCGCGGTGCTCAGCGCGCCGTGCCACCGCGCTCGAGCGCCATGATCTTCTGCACACGGCGCTCGTGCCGGCCGCCGCCGAAGGGAGTCGAGAGGAACAGCCGCACCATGCGCTGGGCCAGCCCGCGGTTCACGACGCGCGCTCCCAGCGCCAGGACGTTCGCGTCGTTGTGCTCGCGGCTGTTGAGCACGGTGGTGTCGTCATGGCACAGCGCGCAGCGCACGCCGGGGACCTTGTTCGCCGCCATGGTCGAGCCGATGCCCGCCGCGTCCACCACAACGCCGCGCGCGCAGCGGCCCGAGGTCACCTCGCGCGCCACCGCCGCGGCGAAGTCGGGGTAGTCCACCGGCTCGGTGGAGTGGGTGCCACAGTCGTGCACCTCCCACCCCAGCTCGTCCACGATGAAGCGCTCGAGCAGCTCCTTCAGCTCGAATCCGCCGTGGTCCGAGCCGATCGCGACACGACGCGCCGCGGAGGCAGCGGGAGCGGGGCGCGCGGTCTCGCCGGCGGGCTCGGCGCCGAGCGCCCGGTCCACGGCTTCGCGCACCAGACGGCGCACCTGGGACTCGTCCACCTCGCGCATGGGGAACGCATTCTAGGGAGCGTGCCACGGAGGGTCAAGGAAGCGCGCCCTGCAGTCGGGGCGGGCCGGGCCGCGCGGCTGGAGCGCGCGCGGCGGAGCGCGTAGAATGTCCGTCCCGCGCCGTCCCGGCGACCCGAAACCCAGCACGATCGAAGGAGCGTCCCGTGACCCGACCGCTGTGCTTCGCCGCCGCCCTGTTGCTGGCCGCCTGGAGCGCGCTCCCGGCCCGCGCCGCCACCATGATGGCGGACAGCACGGTGGTGGACCGCTGGCAGCTCGCGAACGGGCTCGAGGTGGTGACGCGGCACGTCCCGGGCGCGCCCGGGACCGCGATCACGGTGGGCTACCGGTCGGGCGTGGACGACGACCCGGCCGACCGCCCCGGACTCACCGCGTTGCTCGCCGAGGTCGCCCTCACCGCGCCGGCCGGCGACATCCCCGAGCGCACGCGCGGCGAGATGGAGAGCCTGCGGCCGCTGGGCTGGGGGCTCAAGGTCACCCGACGCCACACGCTGTTCACCGAGGGCGCGACCCGCGCGCAGTTCCCCGGCGTGCTCCACCAGACCGCTACCCGCATGCGCGGCGTCACGGTGACCGACGCGGTGCTGGACACCGCGCTCGCCACGGTGCGCCGGCAGCTCGGGCAGATGTACTTCGGCGGGGTGGACCAGATGCTGTTCCACCAGGTTCGCGAATGCGCCCGCGGCACGGACGGGAACGGCATCGTGGCGCTGGCCGCGGCGAAGACCCTGGGCGCGCTCAAGACCGCCGACGCGCAGAAGGCGATCGCGCGCGCGTACGTGCCGGCCAACGCCACGCTCGCCATCGCCGGCGACCTCTCGGGATTCGACCTCCACGCCATGGTCGAGCACGAGTTCGGCGGCATCGCGGGCGGCGCCCGGCTGCCCGACCCGGCGCCGCCCGCGCTCGACTCGGCCACCGTGGTGCTCGCGCGGCCGGAGGTGACGGAGCCGGCGGGCGTCATCGGCCTGCGCGCGCCCGCGCTCGGCGACTCGCTGCACCCCTCCTTCTTCCTCGCCATGCTGTTGCTCGGCACGCGCTGCAACCAGGCGTGGGGGGCCCCATCGGCGCCGCTCACCTCGCGCTTCAACTACGCGGTGCTCGACGACCCCTTCTTCGTGCGCATGTTCCCGCGGCTCGGGAAGAACGCGCTCGACCCGCGGCGGCTCTCGGACGGGATCGAGGATCTGGTCAACGAGCTGCTCGAGATGACGGTGACCATCGGCAACTACCAGGACCTGCGCTACGGCGTGCTGTGGCTGCTCGGCGGGCCGATGCCGCGCAACGTGCTGCGGAGCGTGCGCACCGACCCCGGCGCGCTCAACGCGCTGTCGAACGGCATGGCGAGCCGGGCGCTGTGGGGCAGCGACGCGTTCTGGGCCGAGTACCGCCGCCGCTTCGATCCCACCGTCTCGCCCGCGTTCGGCGCCTGGTCGCAGCACATCGTCACACCCCGCAACCAGACGCGGCTGCTGTTCGTTCCCCGCAAGTAGCGCGCCCCCGGCGGAGCCCGCCACGCGTTGACCCTGCGGAAACGCAGGTGCTACTTTGCCGGCGCATGGCGCGGCGCATCCTCATCGGCATCGCCGGCGGATCGGGCTCCGGCAAGACGCTGGTCGCGCGCACCATCGTGCGCGAGATCGGCTCGGACCGCGTCGTCATCATCGACCAGGACTCCTACTACAAGGACCTCGAGGACATCCCGTTCCGCGACCGCGAGGCGCGCAACTTCGACCACCCGGACGCGTTCGACAACGACCTCCTCAAGGCCCACATCCGCGAGCTGCTCGAGGGCCGCTCGACCGAACAGCCGATCTACGATTACGCGGCGCACCGGCGGCTCCTCGAGACCCGGCACGTGGGCGAGCATCTGGTCATCGTGCTCGAGGGCATCCTGATCTTCGTGGACCCCGAGCTGCGCGCGCTCATGGACATCAAGCTGTTCATCGACGCCGACCCCGACGTGCGCTTCATCCGCCGCCTGCGCCGCGACCTGGTGGAGCGCGGCCGCTCGGTGGACAGCATCATCCGCCAGTACGAGGAAAGCGTGCGCCCGATGCACCAGCAGTTCGTGGACCCGTCGAAGCGCCACGCCGACGTCATCATCCCCGAGGGCGGGCACAACGCGGTCGCCATCGACCTGGTGAAGACCAAGATCCGCGAGCTGCTGCGCGAGCGCGGCGTGGAGCCGGTGCCGGCAGCCTAGCGGCCGGCGCATCACGACCGCGGGCCGGCCCTCGCGGACCGGCCCGCTTCCCATCCACGGCGCGACGCCCCGCTCAGCGCGAGCCGACTCGCTCCCTCAGCCGCGCGCGCGTCGCGGGCCGCGTGCGTGCGCGCGTCGCCGGCGCCTTCGCCGCGGAGATGGCGTGCCACGCGCGCAGCGTCTCGCCCACCGACCACGCCTGAGCGATGCAGCCGCGCGGGGTGAACGGCGAATCGCCGTCCGCCACCTCGGGCAGCGTGGCCACACCGAGCGCGCCGATGAGCTGGCCGAGCGGCTCGAGGAAGGCGAGTGCGCGCTCCCTCTTCCCGTACACGCGGAAGTGCGCGAGCGCGTAGTGCGGCAGCAGCCACGTCCACGCCGTCCCCTGGTGGTACGCGCCATCGCGCGCGCGCCGGTCCCCGGCGTACGTGCCGCGGTAGCGCAGGTCGGTGGGCGCCAGGCTCCTGAGCCCGTGCGAGGTCACCAGCAGTCTCCCGCAGGTCTCGAGCACGGCGCGGCGCTGGTCGGCCGGCAGCGGGCTGTCGGGCAGCGACACCGAGAACAGCTGGTTCGGCCGGATCGACGGGTCGTGGTCCTCGGGTCCGTC
Organism: uncultured bacterium; assembly: GCA_964359105.1. GTDB lineage: Bacteria > Eisenbacteria > RBG-16-71-46 > RBG-16-71-46 > RBG-16-71-46 > JACRPT01. The sequence goes on along the minus strand of CAYHRW010000040.1, from coordinate 8,736 downwards.
GAGCACGTCGTAGAGGCAGCCGGCCTCCGCGTTCCAGTAGCGCGCGAACGAGCGGCCGACGCGCTGCACGCGGTCCTCGTAGTACTCGGCCGGGCGGCCGAGCTTCTCGGCGAACATCGCCATCGCGGTGTGCGCGTTGTACCAGAGCGCGTTGATCTCGACCGGCTTGCCCTGGCGCGGCGTGACCACCCAGTCGTCCACCTTGGCGTCCATCCAGGTGAGCTGGACCCCCGGCTCGCCGGCCTGGATCAGGCTGTCGTCCGGGTCCATCACGATGCCGAAGCGCGTGCCGCGCTCGTACCAGGCGCCGATCTCCTCGAGCACCGGGTAGACCTCGGCGAGGAACTTCCGGTCGCCGGTGGCCTCGAAGTACGCGCGCACCGCCTGGAAGTACCAGAGCGCCGCGTCGGCCGTGTTGTAGGTCGGCGACTCGCCCTGGTCGGGGAAGTAGTTGGGCAGCATCCCCTGGTCCACGAAGCGCGCGAAGGTCGAGAGGATGGCGCGGGCCAGCTCGGTCCGCCCGGTCGTGAGCGCCAGCCCGGGCAGCGCGATCATGGTGTCGCGCCCCCAGTCGCTGAACCACGGGTAGCCGGCGATGATGCTGCGGCCCTGCGGCTCGCCGCGGATCTGGCGCTCGACCACGAACGCGTCGGCCGCGAGCACCAGGCGCCGCACCCACTCGGGCGCGCTGCGCGAGAGCCTCGGCTGCGCCTTCTTCCACGCGTCCGTGAGGCTCTTCTCGTGCGCGCGGCGGCGCTGGAGTGCGAAGGCGCGCGCGATCGGGAGCCCGCGCTCGAGCCCGGCGTTGTGCCGCGTGCTGGCGGTCACGGTCACCGCCTCGCCCGGGGCGAGCCTGGCCACGATCTCGGCCGCCGCGAGGTGGTCCTCGGCGTCGTCCAGCCCGCGCTCGGTCTCGAGCGCGAGCGCGAAGCCGCGGTACCAGTCGTGCATGAGCCGCACCTCGGTGCCGGGCGCGAACAGCCACAGTGGCGTCGCCCCGTCGTACGCCTCGATGCGCACCCCGTCCGCGGCGGGCTCGATGCGGGCGTTCCATCCGCCGTGCGCGGTGAGCGCGTGCGCGTCGCGGTGGTTCACCAGCGCGGTGAGCGACAGCTTGACCGGCGCGCGCGCCGCGACCAGCCGGTACTCGACGTAGGTGGTGTTCTCGCCGTGCTCCATCCACACCCGCTTCTCGAGCCGGGTGTCGCCGATGGCCCAGGTCCACACCGGCACGGTCTCGTCGAGCCGGAACGACTCGAGGTGCAGGTGGCCCTGCGGCGAGAGCGCGCCGCTCGACCAGCGGTTCGTGTCGAGCGCGACCCAGCCGCCGTCCAGCTCGATCTTCTCCGCGAGCTTCGCGAGCAGCAGCGTGCGGCCGACCGGCGGCCTGAGCGAGGCCACCAGCAGCCCGTGGTAACGGCGCGTGAGCGCGCCGCTCGCCGTGCCCGAGGCGAATCCCCCGATGCCGTTCGTGACGAGCCACTCGAGCTTCGTCGCGGCCGCGGCATCGCCCAGGCGGTCCCTTCCGTAGGCCGATTCACTCATCGAAGACCTCCCTGTATCGCATGGTCGCTCGAGCAGCGCGCCGGGCCAGAGGGGCGACGGCAGCGCCGCGGGTCGAGGGCCGGCACGCGGAGGTGGAAGGCGGGAAGTCGTGGCCGGCTCGGACGTTCGCTCCGCATCTTACATCCGCGGAAGGCGCAGTGCACGCCCCGGAGTGGCCGGCGCCCGTTCGCGCAGGGGGCCGCCAGGGGAAGTCCCTTCGGGCCACTCGCGGTCGTCCGCGGGCGGCCGATCGCCCCCGGGACCGCGGTCGCTCCGCCTCAGGCAGCCTCTCGCCTCATCCCGTCCAGCACCTCCCGGACCTTGCGGAGCAGGGAGTCCGGGGTGAAGGGCTTCTGGAGGAAGGGCGTCTCCGGCCCCAGCACACCGTGGTGGATGGTGGCCCTTTCGGTGTAGCCGGAGATGTAGAGGAGCCGGGTCTCGGGCTGGAGCTCGGCGATGCAGGCGCCGAGGTCCGGGCCGCTCAAGCCCGGCATGACCACGTCGCTGATGACGAGATCGAACAGCCGGTCCTGCCGCTCGCACAGCGCCAGGCCTTCCCACCCGCTCGTCGCCTCGAGGACCGTGTAGCCCTGAGATTTCAGGGTTTCGCGAATGACCGCCCGCACCTGCTCCTCGTCCTCGACCACGAGCACGGTCTCCGTGCCGCGGAAGGCGCCTTCCTCCGCCGGGGGGCGGGGGGCCGCCATCAGGGCTTCGTCGGCCCGGGGGAGGTAGATCCTGAACGACGACCCGTGCCCCGGCTCGCTGTAGACCTCGATGTGGCCGCCGCTCTGCTTGACGATCCCGTGCACCGTGGAGAGCCCCAGCCCGGTGCCCTTGCCGACCTCCTTGGTGGTGAAGAAGGGCTCGAAGATCCGCGCCCTGGTCTCCTCGTCCATGCCGCAGCCGGTGTCGCTGACGGCCAACAGCACGTACGGCCCCGGCGCGAGGTCCGGCCGGGTCCGGACGTAGCCCTGGTCGAGCTCGACGTTCCCCGTCTCGATCGTGAGCTTGCCGCCTTCCGGCATCGCATCGCGGGCGTTGACCACGAGGTTCAGGACGATCTGCTCGATCTGGCTCTGGTCGGCCTTGATGGGGCCGAGCTCGGGGGTCGCGCAGGTCCGAAGCTCGATGTCCTCGCCGATCAGTCGGCGGAGCATCTTGTCCAGCTCGAGCACCACCCGGTTCAAGTCGAGGACCTTGGGCTGGAGGACCTGCTGGCGGCTGAAGGCGAGGAGCTGCCGGGTGAGCGCGGTGGCCCGGTGGGCGGCCTGCTCGATTTCCTCGAGATTCCGCGCGATGGGCTGCTCCGGCCGGAACCGGCTCCTGGTGAGCTGGCTGTAGCCGAGGATGATGGTCAGCAGGTTGTTGAAGTCGTGCGCCACCCCGCCGGCCAGCCGGGCGATCGCCTCCATCTTCTGCGCCTGCCGCAGCTGCCCCTCGAGCTTCACGCGCTCGGAGATGTCCTTGCCAGTGGAGACGAAGTGCACGATGGCACCGGTCTCGTCGCGGATCGGCGTGATCGTCTTCTCCTCGTGGTAGTGCTCACCACTCTTCTTGCGGTTCACGAACATGGCCTTGAACACGCCGCCCTGGAGGATCGTCTGCCAGAGCTCCTCGTAGAAGGCGGCATCGTGCGCACCGGACTTGAGAATCGCGGGGGTCTGCCCCACGACCTCGTCTCGGCCGTAGCCGGTCAGGGCTTCGAAGGCCGGGTTGAGGTACTCGATCCGGCCATTTCGATTGGTGATGACCACGGGGTCCGCGGTCTGCTCCACCGCCCGCGTGAGCTTGAGGAGTGAGGCTTCGGCGCGGCGGCGCTCCGCCACTTCCAGCGCGAGCTCGGCCGTGCGCGCCTCGACCCGCTGCTCCAGTTCCGCGTGGGCCTGCCGGAGCGCCTCGGCGACCTGCCGGCGCGCCTCGTCCGTGCGCCGCAGCGAGCGGGCGCCGAGCCAGATGATCACGGTCAGCACGACGATGCTGGAGGCGACCAGCAGCGAGACGCCGAGCCGGGCGTCGTAGAGGCGGAAGGCCTGGCCCTGGAGCTCGAACCACCCGAGGAAGGCGAGGACGAGGACGGCCAGGGGCAGGAGGCGCCGGGCCAGGAGGCCGCCCGCGTCTTCGCCGACGAACACCGCCGTGAGGCCGCGCTCCGGCCGGGCGAAGAGGACCGCGGCCGAGAGAAGGAAGAAGACCACCGCCGTATTGAGCGCCATCGCGGTGTTGAGCGCCGTCGGGAGCTGCTTCGTCACTTCATAGAAGGGGCGGACGTCGTAGGCATGGCCCAGGAGAGCCAGGAACGAGAGGAGGAGCGGGACGAGGGCGAGTAGCTGCGACGGAGGTGCGCCTCGCCGGGACTCGAGCCGGAGCGTGAGGAGCGCGGCGCCGAGGAACAAGAAGTTCAGCGCGGTGTTCGGGGCCATGCGGTTGGGCGGGAGCCCGATCACCGACCCGAGCTTCTCACGGAAGAGCCACTGGTCGAACCCGAGCTGCCAGCCGAGGTGGACGTCGCCGAGCTTGACGAGACCCGCGAGCGCCACGAGTGCCGCGCAGACCAGGCCGAGGAGCCGGAGATGACGGCGATCGGACCCTTCCCGGAGCAGCCCCAACGCGACCCCGGCCAGGATGAAGCAGACGGCGGTGGCGGGATTCATGGCGACGAGGCCGGGGACGATGCTCGTGAGGGCCTGGAGGCCCAGCTGTCAGCCGAGCAGGACGCTCGCCCCGAACATGATGGCGGCAGCGCTCGCCACCGGGGCGACCAGACCAGGCCGCGTCCGCGGGTGGCCGTCAGCCTCGAGGCTCATCGGAAATCCCTTTCGCAGGTCCTGCAACGTCTCGAGGCGCCCATCGCCAAGGTGAGGAGTCCGGCCCCGGGAGGATCGGCAGAGGCCCCGAGGCACGCGGGTACCCGACGGTATCGTCCTCCTCGAACGTCAGCTTTAGCGGAAACTCTCTCATGTCACGCCGTCCACATCGGGTGATCACAACCTTCGGCGGCATCGCCATGACCACCGACGACCATGGCCCGTTGGCCGAGAACGCCGCCTTCTTCGACTACGGCGGGACGGCCCTCCGCGTCGCCTCGACGGCCTACGACCTGATCGTGGTCGGCAGCTGCGCGCCGCGGCTACGAGCGGACCCGGCCGCGGGCGATCGTGCTGGCCACCGCGGCCGGCGGCGGGGCCCCGGGCGCGGCGTTGAGCCTGCGCTTCTGAGGACGCGGGCGGACGCGCCGGACGCGGCACGGCCGTTGACACGCCCGCGCCCGCTTCGCTAGCGTGCGGCCTCCATGAGCGAGCCTGCGTTCCCCTACCCCGTGTCCGGCTGGATCGAGGTCATCGTCGGGAGCATGTACAGCGGCAAGACGGAGGAGCTGATCCGGCGGCTCCGCCGCGCCCAGATCGCCCGCCAGAAGGTCGAGATCTTCAAGCCCGGCATCGACGACCGCTACGCGCGCGACGCCATCGTCTCGCACTCCGAGCTGCGCATCCCGTCGCGCTCCGTCAAGGACGCCAGCGACATCCTGCGCTACGCCCACGAGGCCCAGGTCATCGGGATCGACGAGGGGCAGTTCCTGGGGCCGGCGCTGGTCCGGGTGTGCGAGAGGCTGGCGCGGCGCGGCAAGCGGGTCATCGTGGCGGGCCTCGACCAGGACTACCGCGGCAAGCCCTTCGAACCGATGCCGCAGCTGCTCGCCATCGCCGAATACATCACCAAGACCCTCGCCATCTGCGTGGTGTGCGGCAATCCCGCCAACCGCACCTACAGGAAGGTGCGGCGCGGCGGCCTCGTGGTGGTCGGCGGCGCCGACCTGTACGAGGCGCGTTGCCGCCGCTGCTTCGAGCTCGGCCGACGCGTGTCCGCGCCCGAATCGCCGAACCCCCCCGGAGGTTCCGATGAGACTTCGTCCGCTCGTCCGCGCCAGCGCAGTGCTCGCCGTCCTCGCCGTCCTCGCCGCGGGGTGCGCAAGAAAGGCTGAGCGGCCCGCGGCCTCCGGCCCTCCCTCCCAGGCCCCGCTCCGGGTCGGCCTGGTCTTCGACGTCGGCGGACGCGGCGACAAGTCGTTCAACGACGCCGCCTACGCCGGGCTCGAGCGCGCGAAGCAGGAGCTGGGCGTGGAGTTCGCCACGCTCGAGACCGGCGAGGGCGCCGACCGCGAGGCCGCCATGCGCCAGCTCGCCGCCGGCGGCTCCCAGCTCGTCTTCGGCATCGGGTTCCTGTTCTCCGACGACATCTACGGCCTCGCGCAGGAGTTCCCGGACGTGAAGTTCGCGTGCGTGGACTACACCGTGAAGGAGGGCCAGCAGCTCCCGCCCAACCTGGTCGCGCTCAAGTTCAAGGAGGAGGAGGGGTCCTACCTGGTCGGCGCGCTCGCCGCCCTGCTTACGAAGACCGGCAAGATCGGCTTCGTCGGCGGCATGCAGATCCCGCTCATCAAGAAGTTCGAGGCCGGCTACGTCGCGGGCGCGAAGGCCGTGAACCCGGAGGCCGAGGTCATCGTCAAGTACGCCGGCACGACCGGCAGCGCGTTCAAGGACCCCACCAAGGGCAAGGAGCTGGGGCTCGCCGAGTACAACCAGGGGGCCGACATCATCTTCCATGCCTCGGGCTCCACCGGTCTCGGGGTGTTCGAGGCCGCGCGCGAGAAGAAGAAGCTCGCCATCGGCGTGGACGCCGACCAGCACGACGAGGCCCCCGGCCACATCCTCACCTCGATGGTCAAGCACGTGGAGACCGCCGTGTTCGACACCATCAGGGACCTGAAGGGCGGCGTGTGGAGGGGCGGGATCCAGGAGTTCGGCCTCGAGGAGGACGGCGTCGGCTGGGTCTACGACGACCGCAACCGGAGCCTCATCCCCGACGCGGTGAAGGCGAAGGTGGACTCGCTGCGCGAGGAGATCGTCGCCGGGAGGATCGTGGCGCCGTCGAAGTAGCGACGGGGGTCAGCGCCATGACCGCCTGGACCGATCTCGGCGGCGGAATCCGCGTGCGGCGGAGCCGCGCGTTCGCGATGAACAGCGTGCTGCTCGCGGACCGCGCCCACGCCGTGCTCGTGGACCCCGGCGTGCTGCCCTCGGAGCTGGACGACCTCGCCGCCGCCGCGCGCGGCTCGGGCGCGCGCGAGATCACGCTACTCTTCACGCACGCCCACTGGGACCACGTCATCGGCCGCGCCTGGTGGCCCGGCACGCGGACGCTCGGGCATCACCGGCTCGCCGCGGAGCTGGCCCGGGACGCGGCCGGCATCCTGCGCGACGCGGCCGCGTGCGCCGCCGGGTGCGGCGAATCGTGGACCCGCGGCTTCGAGCCGTTCGCGCCGGACGTGGCGCTGCGCGAGGGCGATGCGACGACGCTCGGGCCGTGGCGGCTCGAGTTCCTCGAGGCGCCCGGGCACTGCGACAGCCAGCTCGCCACGCTCCTCCCCAACCACCGCACGCTGCTCGCCGCCGACCTGCTCTCCGACCTCGAGATCCCGTGGCTCGACCGTCCGCCCGCGGTGTACCGGGCCACGCTCGAGAAGCTGCGCCCGCTGGTGGAGGGCGACGCGGTCGGGACGCTCGTCCCCGGGCACGGGGCGGTCGCGCGTGGTGACGAGGCGCACGTGCGGCTCGCGCGCGACCTGGGCTACCTCGACCAGCTCGAGCAGCGCGTGCGCGCGGCGCGCACCGCAGGGGTCACGCTGGACCAGGCGCAGGCGCGGCTCGCGGCGATGGACTACACCGGGAAGGGCGCGGCGATGGACGAGGTCCATCGCGCGAACGTCCGCATCGCCTGGGAGGCGGCGGGCTAATCGAGCAGCACGATCTTCTTCGCCGCGATCCTGCCCGCGGCCTCGAGGCGCACGAAGTACATCCCGGGCGGCAGGCGCCGGCCGCCATCGCCCGCGACGCTCCAGGTCACGGACTGCGGGCCGGCGGCGCGCCAGCCCTCGGCGATCGTCGCCACGCGCGTGCCCCGCAGGTCGAGAACGGCGAGCCGCACGCGCCCCGCGGCCGCGAGCGTGAACTCCAGCGTCACGCTCTTCCCGCCCGTGACCGGGTTCGGATACCGCCCGAGCACGAGCGGCGGCGTGCCCACCCCCGCGGGGGCGCCGGTGCCCGACCCCCGGATCAGCCGGTAGGTGGCGAGCTGCTGGCGCGCGAGCGGATCGGTGAGCAGGCCGGCGGCGACGCTCGCGGGCCCGAGGTCGGTCTCGATGTGGGTGACCCGTCGCGCCGCTTCGAGCGCGTCACCCGGCAGCGCGAGCCCGAGCGTGCGCGGAGCGTCGGCGAGGTTCCAGACGCGCGCGATCACGCCCTGGCCGATGCCCTCCTCCGCGGGCTTGAGCGCCCACAGCAGGATGTCGGGCGAGGTGATGGTGAGCAGCGACCACGTCGCGTTCGTGAGCGGCGCGCTCGCGCCGCCGGTGACGCGCGCGGCCACCAGCGGGTCCTGGTGCTCGAGGGAGAAGCGCATCGCCGCGGCCGGGTCGTACGCGCCGTGCGTGCGCAGCGCGAAGCGGTCCAGGAACGAGGCGTCGCCGCCCTGCGCGCCGATGCCGAGCGACGGGCCGTCCACCTGCATGCCCACCACCGCGGAGATCTCCGGCGTCGCGGCATCGAGCGAGTCGGGCGTGCTGTTCCCGGCCCTGAAGAACGGGCTGTCCCAGTTCGAGACCGTGACGCCGTAGGCGCTCTGCGACAGGTCCACGAAGTGGTTGAAGGTGAGCCAGTCGGTGCGCGCGTTCTGGTCCGCGTAGTCGCCGCCCTGCGACTGGCGGGCGACGCGCGCGATCATCCCGACCTCCTCGTGCCGCGTGACCGCACCCGGCAGGTCGAAGGCGTAGTCGTAGGCCACGTCGCTCGAGAAGTTCCCGGTCACGCGCCCCTCGACGTCCACGCGGTCGAGCCCGGCGTAGAGCGTGACACGCGTTTCGTGCGCGGGACTGCCGCCCGCCACCACCCTGAGCGTGGCCGACACCGGGCCCGCGCTCTCGAGCACGGCGCCCCCGTTCCCCGAGCCCAGGTCGTGGAGCGCGCCGCCCACCGCCACCAGCTCGCGGTCGCCGTTCCTGTGGTCCTTGAGGCTCGCGATCTCGCCGCGCGCGCCGGGCGCGACGCGGTAGATCCCGTTGTCGAGCGCGCCGCCGTCCGCGGTGGCGGCAGTCGGGAAGCTGCCGCCCGCGCCCGCCCGCACCTCGTAGACCCG
>CAYHRW010000039.1:0-15944 GCA_964359105.1 uncultured bacterium | reverse complement strand
CTTCACCCCTCGAACGGGAGCTGGTCGCTCCAGTCAACGGCCTCGAGGTCGTGGCCCTTTAGGCGTTTGGCCATCGCCTCGTCGAACGACGCAAGCAGGTCGGCGGGGCTTCGGCGCGTGCCGTGGCGGTAGGTGACTCCGCCGACCGCTCGGACGCGCGCGTGGTCGAGGGGCTGGTGCTGATGCGGCGCGGGCGCGCGCGCGAGGCGGCGGCCGCGTTCCGCGAAGCCGAGCGCTGGCGGCCGGGCGCCGAGCAGCCCGGGGTGTGCGAGGCGCCGCCGCGGCGCTCCGCCGGCGACCGGGCGGCGGCGGCGGCGGCGGGCGGGCGCGGCGCCGCCGCCGCCGCGACCACCGCGCAGCTGCGCGCGCTGCTCGCGGAGCTCGCCGCCGCGCGGTGACCTGGACTCCGTCCGGGAGCGCCCCGCGCGGGGCGCCCCTCCTTCACCTGCGGCGCTGCGCGCCTACTTCTGCTTCGGCTTCGAGCGCGGCGCCGCGAACGGGTCGTGACACTGGATGCACAGCTCGCGCCTGGGCTCGCGCACGAGCAGGCCCTCGATCTCGCCCGAGTGCGGCAGGTGGCAGCCGGTGCAGAGCAGCGGGCCGCCGGTGCGCGGGTCGGTCTTCCCCGCGTACGGGTGGTAGTGCTTCTTCATGTCGGCGTGGCAGGTCTGGCACAGCTCCATCACCGGCTTCTTGAGCATCCGCGGCGCGTCGCTGGAGTGTGGATCGTGGCAGGTCATGCAGCCCTGCTCGAGCGCCTTGTGCTTCACCGAGCCCTCGGCCAGCCCGGGGTCGTGACACTCGAAGCACAGCCTGTCCTTGGGCGCGTGCAGCAGCGGCACCGCGGCCGCGGCGTGCGGCGCGTGGCAGGTCAGGCACTCCTTCTCGCCCTTGAGCGGCGCGTGGATGTGGGGCTTCGAGAGCTTCCCGGGGAAGTCCTCGTGGCACTTGAAGCACAGCGCGCTGCCCTTCGCCACCGTGGTCGCCGCGCCGCGCCGGGTGTGGCACGAGGTGCACTCGCCGCGCACGAACGGCATGTGCCGGGCGAAACGAACGAGCCCGCGCTGGCCCTTCTGCTGGGCGTGCGGGTCGTGGCAGGAGAGGCAGTTCGCGGTCGCCAGGTCCATGCCCGGGTGCTTCGCCACCAGCGCCGGCTTCTTCGGCGCGTGGCAGCCCCCGCACAGCGCCGCGCCCTCGCGCTTCACCATCCCCGGGTTCGGCGAGCCGTGCGGGGCGTGGCAGGTGAAGCACATGTTCATCGCGACCGGGGCGTGCGGCGTGCCCTCGGCGATGCGCGCCGCCAGGTCCTTGTGGCACGAGAAGCACAGCTCGGTCGGCTTCGCCTTGAGCAGGCCGGCGCGCGTGCTCTGGTGCGGCTCGTGGCAGGTCGCGCACTGGCCCTTCGCGGCGGGCGGATGCCCGTGCAGGAGACCCGCCTCCTTGATCACCGTGGCGTGGCAGGCCACGCACAGATCCGAGGTGGGACGCGCGAGCAGCGCGTCGCGGTCGGAAGCGTGCGGGGTATGGCAGGTCAAGCACTGCCCGGCCTTCGCCGGCGGGTGGACCGTGGCGCCCGCGGTCTTCGGCACGGCCACGTCGTGGCAGGTGGCGCACAGCTGCGTCACAGGGCGGGTGAAACTCTTCGCGTTCGGCGGCTGGCCGGCGGCGTGGCACTCGCCGCACTCCTTCTCCGCGAACGGCGGGTGCTCGTGCGCTCCCATCAGGCCCGTGACCTTCGAGGCGTGCGGGGTGTGGCAGGAGAGACACTTCGCGCTCGCCAGGTCGGCGCCGTCGTGCTTCGCCTTCAACTCGTCGCCGGTGAGATCGTGGCAGTCGCCGCACAGCGCGGGCACGGCCTTGACCAGCGCCGGAGCGACTGCGCCGCCGTGCGGGTCGTGGCAGGCGAGGCAGTCGCCGGACACCACCGGCGAATGGACCCTGTCGCCCTCCTTGCCGATGCCCGCGTGGCAGGTGGCGCACAGCGTGTTGCCCTCACCCCGGAGCAGCTTCTCCTTCTTCGAGCCGTGCGGCTCGTGGCAGCTCATGCACCTGCCGGCCGCGGCGGCGGTGTGGGCCGCGGACGAGGCGATCTTCCTGCCGATCTCCGCGTGGCAGCCGGCGCACAGCTCCTGGGGCTTCGAGGCGAGCAGCCCGCGGGTCTCGCCACCGTGCGGTCCGTGGCAGGTGAGGCACTGGCCTTCCTGCGCGGGCGGGTGCGGGTGCGCCTGGCTGGCGGCGCGCTGCACCTGCGGGTGGCACTGGTAGCACAGGGCGGGCGACTCCGCCTTCGTGAGCTTCGCCTGGCCCGACTGGTGCGGGTCGTGGCACGCGGCGCAGCTCCCGGTGCGGAACGGCGGGTGGGCTTCCTTGCCGGCGAGCTTGCGGTCGAGGCCCGAGTGGCAGGTCACGCACAGCCCGCGCTCCTCGCGCCTCAGCAGGTGCTCGTGCGACCCAGCGTGCGGGACGTGGCAGCGCAGGCAGTCCTTCTTCGCCGCGGGCGGGTGCGCGCCGGGCAGGCCCAGGCGCTTGCCGAGATCCTGGTGGCAGGAGAGGCACATCTCCCCGTCTCCGGACTTCACGAGCTTCGCGTGATCGGAGCTGTGGGACTCGTGGCACGACGCGCAGCTCCCGTCCGCGAAGGCCTTGTGGACGACCGGCTGCTTCGCCGCTTCCGCGAGGTCCTCGTGGCAGGCGCCGCACAGCGCCAGGGGCTTGTCCTTGAGCAGCGCGCCCGAGCCGCCGCGGTGCGGGTCGTGGCAGGACAGGCAGTCGCCGCCCGCCGCGGGCGGGTGCGGATGCGCCTTCGCGTCGAGGCCCTGCTTGTCCGCATGGCAGGTCTGGCACAGCTCGGGGACCTGGGCCACCAGCTTGCCGGTGGGCTTGCCGCCCGCCATCTCGTGGCACGACTCGCACTGGCCCCCGGCCACCGGCGCGTGTGCGCCGGCGCGCACCAGTCCGGGCTGGGCCGACGCGTGCGCGGCGTGGCAGTCGAGGCACTGGAGCCCGCCGCGCACCACGTTCGCGTGCCGGGCCTCGACCTGCGCGGTGGCGTGGCAGGTGGCGCACAGCGCCTCGCCCTTCGCCTTGAGCAGCCCCGGCTCGCTCGCGCCGTGCGCGGCGTGGCAGGCGTAGCAGTCCCCGCTCTTGAACGGCGCGTGGACGTGGGCGGCCTCGCTCTCCTTCTTCGCCGCGGCGTGGCACCTGAAGCACGAGCCCTCCGGCCCGCCCTCGCGCACCAGGTGCGGCAGGTCGGTGGCGTGTGGCTCGTGGCAGCCCATGCACTGGCCCTGCGCGAACGCGGCGTGCTGGTGCGCGGGCGCCGGCGCCTTCTCGAGGTCCTTGTGGCAGTCGAAGCACAGCCCGGGGAGCCCCTTCTTGAGCACCAGCGCCTGCGTGAACCCGTGACTGTCGTGGCACGCCGCGCAGTTGGTCTTCGCGACGGGCGCGTGCACGAACTTCTTCTGAAAGTGCTTCTTCGACTCCTTGTGGCAGTCGTAGCAGGTGCGCGCCGGGCCGGCGCCCGCCGCCGTGATCCAGTGCCCGGCGGCGAGCATCGCGGCGCCGGCCAGCGCGGCCAGCAGCGCGGCCCGCGCGCGGCGCGGCCATCCGCGCGCGCCGGGGCTCACGGCTGGCTCGCTTTCGTGGAGTCACCGCTGACGATCGGCGGCCGGTCGGCGAAGTCGATGCGCAGGACCTGGAAGGCGAGCATGGAATTGCGGGCGAAGTGCGGCGGCATGTTCAGGAACGCCCACGTGGTGTCCTGCGGCACGCCCTTCTCGCGCACGATGATGCGGAAGGCCGGGTTCTTCGGCTCGTTGGAGCGGGAGATGACCTTGCGGCTCTTGAGGTCCATCGCGAAGTCGGGGACGAACTCCACCACCCTCGCGGAGTACGGCGTGTCCCCGACCTGGAAGTCCTCCTTGAGCTTCACGCGGTTCTGCTCGCGGAAACCCGCGAACACCCGGTGGCGGATCTCGAAGGTGACCGCCTCGATCTTGAGGAGCCGCACCTGCGTCACCGGGCCCGCCACCGCCGCCTCCACCGCTCCCAGGAGTCCCAGTCCGAGCACCATCTGCCACCAGCGTGTCATTCCCTGCCTCCCGTATGGGCCTGCGGCGCGCCCGCGCCGGGGATAGTGAAGTCCTCGAGCACCTCGGCGGCGAGCGCCGCGGCGAGCCGCCGGGGGTCCTTTTCCCGGCCCCAGCCGAATACGGTCTCGCGGTCGTCGCCGGTGCGGAACCGCATCTGGGCCCACACCACGCGCCCGCTCTCGACGTCGAGCAACTTGAGTGCCACGCCCAGCGCCGGCACCTCTCCGTCGGGCGTGCGCACGCTGCCGCTCTCCAAGACGGTCCCGACCATCACGTAGCGCACGTCGAGCATGGAACCCAGGCCGCGCAGCTCGGCGGCCGACAGCGACCCGCTGCTCCGGATGCGCAGCTCGACGACCGCGGTATCCACGATGCCCGACTCCACGACCTCGCAGGTGTGGGTGCGCACCAGCTGCACGAACAGGATGCGGGTCATGAGAGCCCCGGCGTCCGCGCTGCCGGTGAGGTTCTCGAGCGGCAGCAGCGCCACGCGCACCGGCGGACCGGTCACGGCGCCTGCGGCCCGCACGCGCGGTGGTGTGGAGGCGCAGCCGCCGAGCAGCGCGGCGGCGAGCGCGGTAGAGCCCAGGCCGCGCAGGACGCGGCGCGCGGAGCGGCCGGCGGCCCGCACGTCAGAACGCCTTGCCGCGCAGCACGGCGACCGCCTGCTCGCAGGCTTCCTGGGTCACGCGGCCGAAGCTGCGCGCCCCGCCCCCCACGAGCGGCAGCCGCCCGTGGCCCCTGCGGCTCAGCGAGACCCGCCACACCACGTTCCCGGTGGCGGCGTCGAGCAGCTCGACGTCGAAGCCCACCACCGGGACCTCGTCCTGGCCGGCGCGCTGCATCTGGTACTCGCTGACCGCGCCCCGCACCACGCCGGTCGCGCCCACCCGGGCGGCGGCCTCCTTGAGCTTTTCGGGATCGATGCCCCCCTCGATGTTCGACTCGACGCCCACCTGGGCGAGCGCCGCGCGGAAGTCGGAGGCCTCCACGACCCGGAACCGGTCGGCGATGACCAGCTCCGTCACGAAGGCGCGCGTCACGCGCTCGCCTGCGAAGCCCTGCTGGGTGAGGTTGGAGAAGGGGAGGACGGCGACCTTCTTGTAGTAGGACATGTCGGCCTGGGGATTCACGTAGAACCGCACGGACGCGGCACAGCCGGCCACGCTCAGCACGGCGATGCCGAGGGCGAACAGACGCACGATCCGCGGAAGTCCCATCAAGGTCTACCTCCCGAAGCTCTTGGTCAGGAGCGCGTCGACCTGGCGCGACTGCGAGGTCTGCCCGGGGTTGGCCACGCTGGTTCCCGCGCTCAGCGTAACCGTTCGGCTGAGTCCGGCCAACACGCGACCGGTGAAGAACTCCCGCCCGCTGATCAGGCTGGCGTCCGCGAGCCGCGAGGTACCTCCGGTACGGGAGTAGGTGCCGGCGAACTGGAACCGCGCCGAGGGGCTCCAGCGCAGGCCCGCGACCACGGACGAGGTGCGGGGGTCGTTGTTGGGCAGCAGCCCGGTCCGGGAGGCGTTCGTGGTCACCTCGAGGGACGGCACCACCCGCCAGCGCACGTCCAGCGCGAAGGTGCGCGAGTCGGCCGAGGTCCCGAACAGGCTCGGCCCGGCGTGGTAGCGCCGGTCGTAGAGGGCGACCGTCAGGCTGCGCAGCGGCGTGGCCTGCAGCCCCAGCGAGTTCTGGGACACCACCCGGGTGTCGCGCGCCGCGGTGTCGCCGTTGGCGGAGATCACCAGGTCCTCGGTGAGCTCGAGGCCTTGGCGCAGCCGGGCGCGGACGCCGGAATGCCAGCTCTCGACCGAGTAGGGCCGATGGGAGGGGAGCCAGTTCGTGACGTGGGCCAGGCTGGTGCTGGCCCGGACGTTGCGCACGATGTCGCCGTTGGCGGAGAGCACGGCGTTGGCGTAGCGCACCAGCTGCCTCTGATCTCTCAGGCTCTCGGTCCGCAGTCCTGTGCCGCCGGTGAAGCGCACCGCGCGCGTGGCCTGCAGGTTGTACGAGAGCGCGCCCTCGTGGTTGTCGAGGTTGGCCGTCGTCGTGCCCGGGCTCTCGGCGCGGCGCCAGGCGTAGGACAGGCTCCAGTCCGACTTCGACGACTGGCGCACGCCGCCCGACACCGAAGCGGTCTGGGAGCGCGTGCGGGCGTCGCGGCCGGCGAGGTCGCCGCGCTGGCTCTGCGAGAAGTCGTAGCCCAGGGTCAGCGAGGCCGCGGCAGTGGGGCTCAGGCGGACGCCCGTGCCCGCCTGGTAGTTGCGCTGCAGGATGGTGCGCCCGGAGAAGCCGCCGCCGTCGCGGGCGAGGTCGTTGTAGCCCCCGCGCACGTAGGCGGGGCCGGCCTCGTAGTTGAGGTTCGCCACGCGCGTGATGCCGGTCTCCTCCTTGAAGAGCAGGTCGCCGTCGCGGTGCCGGCGCGTCCACGCGGCGTCGAGGCGCGGCAGCTTCGGCATCGCCAGGTAGCCGGCGAACTGCATCTCCTGGTTGCGGGTCGTGACGGCCCGCGAGGGAGCCGGAGTCCCGGGATCGAGGAACCCGGGCGCACCGCCGGTGATGGACGAGGTCGTGGTGATCGGCCGGTAGGAGCCGCTCAGCCCGAACAGGGGGTGCCCGAGCCGCATCGAGCCGAAGGGCGTGCGGCTGCGGTCCGCGCTGCCGGGGCGCGTGGACTCGACCCAGCGAAGCTGCGAGACCAGGCTCAGGTTCTGCCGCACCTGAGCGACGTGATCGAGCTCGTAGGTCTGGACCCAGGACTCGCGCGTGAGCTTCACCTGCCGGGGCACTCCGTCCACCATGACGGTCTGGTTCTGCTCCACGCGCTGGAATTGGACCTGGAGGAAGCCCGTGAGCTTCTGGGCGCGGGCCGGCACCGCGCCCGCCAGGCACATGAGCCCGAGCGCCACCGCGGCCGCCGCCGCACCCCTTCCGTCCCGCTCATCGCGCATAGTTCACGGTGTAGGACTCGCTGCCGTGGCAGGTCGGGCTGCACGTGCCACCCGTCGAGGTCTCGGTGTAGCTCCGGATGCCCGGGCTCCGCCCGGTGACGATCAGGTGGTTGAGGGTGCTCGAGCCGTGCGTGGTGTGGCAGGCGTAGCACGGGACCCGCTTGTCGCTCACGTGCTCCGCATGGCCCTTGTCGGCGCGCGGCCGGTTGAAGCGCGAGGCGGCGCGCACCGACTCCGGGGAGTCGCGGTTCGCATAGACGTCGTAGGAGTGGCAGCTGAAGCACACCTCGTTCGACGCCATGGTCCGGTACGCGGAGGACGCGGTGTACGGCGCCTTGAGGATGTAGCGGTAGCTCGAGCCGTGTGGCCCCGCCGCCCCGAGGTCGCTGCCGTGGCAGTCGCCGCACTTCGTGTAGGAGGTGGCGCTCCAGCCGGTGACGAAGGCGAGCGCGCTGATGTTGAGGTTCTTCCCCAACGCCTCGACCGGGTGGTAGGAGGGGTTGGCCGGGTTCAGCACGCGCGCGAGGTCGGTCTGGCCGCCGGGCTGCACGGTCCAGGAGGAGTGGCACTTGAAGCAGAGCTGGTATTCGGTGACCGGCGCGCTCAGCGTGTCGGCGCCGGCGGTGAAGGTGTAGGAGGGCGCGCCGCCCGCGGCGCCGTTCAGCACCTTCACGCGGCTCACGCCGAGCAGCCGCTTCGAGGCGTCGGGCGGCATCGGGCCCGCCCCGGCGTCGTGGCGCGCCACGTGCGGGTTGTGGCAGTCCTCGCACTCCGCGTGGCGCCGGTTGACGGGCGAGACCGCGAAGTCGGAGGACAGTGACTCGGCGGGCCCGCTGTGGCGTCCGCTGTAGTCCGTGGTCGGGTGGCGGTAGGCCTTCTGCAGGTCGGAGCGCACGTTGGTGGTGGCCGGGCTGCCGTCGTGGCAGGCCAGGCACAGCGCCTCCTCGCGCGCCACCATCAGGCGCGGGATCTCACCGCCCGCGTCCTTCCAGCCATGCGGGTCGTGACAGTTGAGGCACTTGCCCGGCGCGTCGGGCTCGGTGCGGGCGGGCGGGTCGGGGCCGGGCCAGATCGCGGTGCGGCTCGACCCGTGAGCCGAGCCCGTGTAGGTCCAGGTGCCCGCGTAGCTGCCGCCCGACCACGGAGTGATATGGCAGCGGTCACAGAGCGTGTTGTCGTCGGGGCCGATGAGCGCGTGCTCGTAGGCCATGGACTGGCCCTCGCCGTGCTGGCTGTGGCACGTGGAGCAGTCGCCGGCGTGGGCGCCGCTGGCCAGCATCGTCGCGATCTCCATCGGATCGCGGGGGCGCGGGCCGGGCGCGGCCAGCGCCAGCACCGGAAGGACCGACAACAGCACTCCCGCGGCCCTCAGGCGCGGAGACTTCACGCGCGACCGGCGCGGATCGCGTCCGTTCTCCGCCTCACGCTCTGGCGCCATCACGCGCTTCGTTCCTCCGCAAGAAAGGAGGGTGCGGACCTTGCGGCCCGCACCCTACGAGCCGGCCGTCGTTTGCTCGTCCAATCTACCGCGGCCGGTTGTTTCCCTGCGAATGCCTAGCTGTCAGCGCCCTGCGTGTGGCACTGGCGGCACAGGTTCTTGTACATCGCGCCGTCACCCTCTTCGGTGACCGGGTTGACCCCGTTGCCGAGCAGGTAGATGAGCCCGAACGGGTTCTTGTCGCCGTGCGACCTGTGGCAGCTGAAGCACGACGGGGTCACCGTGTTGTCGGCGGTGGTGCCGTTCCAGAGTCCCTGCGAGTCCATCACCTTGACCCGGTTCACATGGCTGTTGAACTGGGTGAGGCTGGAGACGTAGGGGGCGCTGGGTTGGGTGGCACCGATGTTCACGTCGGCCACCGGGTGCCGCTTCCAGGGGATGCCGCCGTTGACATAGCCGCCGGCGGCGCTTCCCATGTTGGCGGCGCCGCCCACGCCGTGGAAGTTCGTGTGGCACATGCCGCAGAACTTGGCGTAGTCGCTCCACTGATGCGGCTCGTTGTAGTCCACGTCGGCGTCCGAGTACGAACGGGGGGCCCGCTCGAACACGGCCTTGTTCAGGTTGTTCGTGGTGACCGCGTAGTCCAGCGTGTCGGCCGAGGTCGGCTGCCTGAGGTTCCGGTACTGGAAGGCCTTGTGCCCGTGCTGCGCATGGCAGCCGGTGCACTCCAGCCCATCCGCCGGGGGAACGTAGGCGCCGCTGTTGCCCGGAGGCATGGCGGACGACCACAGCGAGTGGCCGGTGACCTCGGTGTAGCCGACGTCGTTCGCGAGGTGCCCTGCGGCCGCATTGAGACCGCCGGCCCTGCGCACGGTGCCACTGTACTTGCCGTGGTTGGCACCGAACACGTCGGGCGCGATCGAGTTCTCGTTGTGGCACGAGAGGCACAGCTCGTTGACATGGTTGAGGAGCAGGTAGTCGTACGGTCCGCTGGGGCCGAGCAACTCGGGATGGAAGCCGGCGTCATGGCCGGGCTGGATGCTCCAGTGCGCCGTATGGCAGTCACTGCAGACCAGCGTCGATCCCGAGTGGTAGTCGCCCGCCAGGGCCACCGAAACTAGTCCTCCCAGGCACACGGCCATGAGGATCAGGATCAGGCGTTTCATGGTGTTGGTCACTCCTGGGACGAAGATGAACGAAACAGCGGGTCCGAAGTCAGGAACTGCTGCGAGCCGAGAGCACGACCTCCTTTCCAGTCCGGATGCAACCCACTGCAACAGGCGCCGGGTGCGTGACGCTCACTGCACCTTGAAAAGCTGGAAGCGATTTCCGACTCGTTCCGCGACCGCCAGCAGGCTGTCGCCGTCACTCGCCAGCGCGCTTGGATACATGAACTCCCCGGGAGCCCTTCCTCCGCTCCCCACTGCGCCCACGTACTTCCCCGAGGAATCGAAGACCTGCACCATCTGACGCAACTCGTCGGTCACCCAGATGCGGCCGTCGTTCGTGACCGCCACTCCGGAAGGGAAGGAGAAGTTCCCTTCGCCGATCTCGTGGCGACCGAAACCCAGGATGAAGCGACCGTTCTCGCTGAACACCTGCACCGCGAACTCCGTGGTCGGCGACACGATCACGACCCTTCCGTCGGGTGTCGCCGCCATGCCCATCACTCCGGTGAGCCGGCCCGGCCCGGTCCCCGGCACGCCCCAGGCGCCCAGGCTTGTGAAATCCGGTGCGAACTGGTGCACACGACCACTGTCTCCGCGCGTCGCGACCAGGATCAGACCTTCACGAGTGACGGTGACAGCGCCCGGACCGTCATTGATGTTCCCATTTTGCAAAGGCAATTCAAGGCGACCTACGGAGTATCCCCGATAATCCAGAACGTCCACGTAGCCCGCGAGCTGGTCCACCACCAGCAGGTGGCCGGCGCCATCCAGGGCCAGCCCGCGCGGCAATCCGTCCACCGAGTCGCCCTCGGGGGTACGCACGCGGTGGACGAACTGGCCGCGGACGTTCCCCTTGAAGTCGAAGATCTCGATCCTGTGGCCTCCGGTGTTTGCCACGTAGATTTCCTTATGCCGGAAGTCCATGGCGATGGATCGCGGGGAGGAGAATGGGACCGAGGCATCCAGGCCCGATACCACCATCAACGGGCGCGCCGCCGGCGGCCTGTCGTGGGTCCCGGCCTCGGCCGCGCGGGTGGGCCCGGCCAGAAGCGCCAGCGCGACCAGGACGACCGGGGCCAGATGGGCGGGGCCGGATCTGATCGGAGGACCGTCGTTCGCGGGCGCCATTCTCATTCGGGAAGCCCCACAGGGAAGTCCGGCGCGGGCACCTTTCTCCGTAGAACTACGCACCGCAATGCGCATGCCAGCGGGCGACGACGCGGCGGTCGACGAAGCGAGGCCGTATCTCTGCGGATTGCCTGCGTCCGGCGCCGTGCTCCGGGCGCCGGGTGCTCCTCAAGTCTGTCCGGATTCACGAGTTGCTGTCAGGGCTGACATGATGGGATGACAGCCGCGGCCGCACCTCTGCGGCACCCGGCCGGGGCGTGGTGTGGCCGGAGTGTTGAGTCCCATCGCCGTCGGCCGCGTGCTGCGTCACGCCGAGCCTCCAGGGCTCCGGGGGCATGGAAGTTGCGTGAACCGACGCGCTCGTCATCGCCGCACTCTTGGCGCAGGCCCGGACGCACCGACCCCGAAGCGCCGGTCGCCGCGCGGTCCCCATCCTGAGGGCATCCATGAACGCAGGCGAAATCCTCGTCAAGGTGGCCTTCCTGGCCATCATCCCCGGCGCGGTCCTGTTCCTCCAGCCGTTGCGCGGACGGAAGACCCCGGCCCTCGCCACCTGGCTGTTCGGCCTGCAGGGTCTCGCGCTGATTGGTGCGCTGCTGCTGCTGTGGTCGTACTTCCTCGGCCACCGCTTCGAGTTCGCGTACGTCGCGCAGTACAGCTCGCGCGCGCTCTCGCCCGCGCTCTCGCTCGCGGCGTCCTGGGCGGGGCAGGAGGGCAGCATCCTGCTGTGGGCGGTGCTCGGCGCGGTCTTCGGCTTCGCCCTGATGCGCCAGCCGGGTCCGCTGTCGAAGCCGGCGATGTTCTTCGTGAGCGTGGTGCAGCTCTTCCTGCTGCTCCTGCTGCTGGTGAAGAGCCCGTTCCGCATGAGCCCCGTCATCCCGCCCGACGGCCAGGGCCTCAACCCGCTGCTCGAGGATCCGTGGATGGTGGTGCATCCGCCGGTGCTGTTCGCGGGCTACGCCGCGATGACGGCGCCGTTCGCGCTCGCGGCCGCCGCGCTGGTGCTGGGTCTCTACCGCGAGTGGAACCGTGCGGTCTGGCCGTGGGCGCTGTTCGCGGTGGTCACGCTCGGCCTCGGCATCGGGCTCGGCGGCGTCTGGGCCTACAAGGTGCTGGGCTGGGGCGGCTACTGGGGCTGGGATCCGGTCGAGAACGCGTCATTGATCCCGTGGCTGGTGGCGATCGCCCTGCTCCACGGGCTGCTCATCCAGCGCACCACCGGGGCGCTGGTGCGCACCAACCTGCTGCTCTCCATGCTCGGCTGGCTCACGGTGCTGGGCGGCACCTATCTCACCCGCAGCGGCGTGCTCCAGGACTTCTCGGTGCACTCGTTCTCGGATTCGGGCCTGAACGGCCCGATGATGACCTTCATGGTCGCGACGCTGCTGCTCTCGGCCGGGCTGCTGCTGTCGCGCTGGCGCGCGATCGCGGCGCCGGACGCGCGCTGGACCAACCTCTCGCGCGAGTCGGCGCTGTGGGTGGGGTTGGTGACGGTGCTGCTGTTCACGGGCATGGTGGCCTTCGGCACCACCGCGCCGATCCTCACCTCCCTGGCCGGCAAGCCCGCCGGCGTGCGGCCGAGCTTCTACAACTCGATGAGCCTCCCGCTCGGCGTCCTGATCGTGCTGGTGATGGCAATCGCGCCCGCCCTGCGCTGGTCGAAGCAGGCCGGGCTCACCTGGCTCACCGCGCTGCTGCCCGGCTTCGTGCTGGGAGCCGTGGCGATGGCCGTGGCGCTGTTCATGGGCATGAGGGACGTGGGCCACGCGGTCCTGGTGGCGGTGACGGGCGTCGCGCTCGGCATCAACGCGTGGATGACCTTCCGCCTGTTCCGCCGCGGCTGGAGCTACGGCTCCGGCTACCTCGGTCACGCCGGCATCGCGATCATGGTGCTCGGCATGGTGATGTCGGCTTCGCTCGGCCGCACCGAGCGCCTGCTGCTCGAGCCCGGCGCGCCGCGCCAGGCGCTGGGCTACACGCTCACCTACCACGGCCACGAGGATGACGCGCGCGGCCGCGCCACGCTCAAGGTGTTGGTGCAGGCGAGAGACTGGAGCTTCGACGCGCGGCCCCAGCTGTTCGAGATGCCGCGCGGCGAGGGCATGATGCGCAAGCCCGCCATCAGCGCCTGGCGCGAGCTCTACCTGTCGCCGCTCGAGATCACGCCGGGCGACCCGTCCCGGGCCGAGTTGGTGTGGCTCACCAGGGGACGCGCCGCGTCCGTGGGCGACGCGGAGTACACGTTCGCCGGCTTCCGCATGGAGTCGCACGAGGATCTGAGGGTGTTCGCCGACATCGACGTGCGGCGCCAGGGGAAGACCGTGCGGGTCTCGCCGGCCATGCAGGCCGATGCCATGGGCAGCCGCTCGAGCGACGTCGAGGTGCCGGGCCTCGGCCTCATCGCCATCGGCCGCATCGACGCCGACAACGGGCGCGTCGGGCTGATGCTGCCGGGCGCCACGGCGGCCGGGGTGGCGCTGGTCGAGGTCAGCACCAAGCCGCTCGTGAACCTGGTGTGGGTCGGGGCGCTGCTCGCCCTGATCGGCACGGCGCTGGCGGGGCTCCGCCGCGCCATCGAGGTCGCGCCCGCGCGCCGCGCCCGCCGCGCGCCGGCGGCGCAGGGATCCGCCTCGTAGCGGCGCCTGCGCAGCGGCGGGGCCTGCGCAGCGGGGCCCGCGTGGTGCAGGGAACCCCGGGCCGCTATGCTCGCGACCCCGTGGTTCCCGGCGCGTCCCCTGGCCGCTTCCAGAGGTGCTTTCCGGCATGAACTCCGAACCCGCACCTGCCGATACCCCCGAAAGCCCGAGGCAGGGACCCAGGCTCCCGCCGGGCCAGGTCCTCACCGAGAAGTGGCCGGTGCTGCACCACGGCTCCGTGCCGAAGATGGACCTCGCGCGCTGGGACTTGCGCGTGGACGGACTCGTCGCGGATCCGGTGCGATGGACCTGGGAGGAGTTCCGCGCGCTCCCGCGCGTCCAGGTGCGCAGCGACATCCACTGCGTCACGCGCTGGAGCCGGTACGACAACCTGTGGGAAGGCGTGGCGGCGGCCGAGGCGCTGCGCCGCGCCGGGATCAAGCCGGAGGCCCGATTTGCCATCGTCCATGCCGAGCAGGGATTCACGACGAACCTCCCGCTCGCGGCGCTGCTCGAGCCCGGCGTGCTGCTGGCCGACACGCACGACGGCGAGCCGCTCACGCCCGAGCACGGCTGGCCGCTCCGGCTCGTGGTGCCGCGGCGCTACTTCTGGAAGAGCGCGAAGTGGGTCCGCAGGATCGAGCTGGTGCCCGCGGATCGTCCGGGCTTCTGGGAGCAGAACGGCTATCACAATGACGCCGACCCGTGGCGCGAGGAGCGCTTCTCCGACTGGTGAGGCGCGGTGCGTCGCGCCGACGCGCGCGGGTGGCCGGAGGGACGCATGACCGACCCCACCCTGGCCCCGCGCGCACTGGCGTGGCTCGAGCAGCAGCTCGAGGAGCTCGGCAGCCTGCGCAACGCCGGTCGCCGCGCGCCCGCGTTCAAGATGTGGCGCCAGAACACGCTCACCGTGGTCCAGCGCATCTGGCCGAATGAGCCGAAGCGCTCCGAGCGCTTCCGCCGCATCCCCTTCAGCCCGCCCACGGCGAAGGCCGACGAGCGCGCGGTGCGCGAGCACTACGAGCGGGGCTGCGGCGAAGCCGCGGCCTACCTGCGCGCGCTCATCAGCGAGGTGCGGCTGGTCGGCGTGACCGATTCGGGCGCCGCCGCGGCCGGACCGCCGTCCGCACCGGCGTCGCGCGATCCGGGAGCGGCTCGCGGGACCGCCGCCCCGTCCGCGGAACATGTTCCCGCCGCGCCGTCGCACGACCCGGGTGCCGAAGATCTGCTGGGCCGGTCGCCGGTATTCGCGCGCCGCGCGCCGGCGCCGCCACCGCGTCGCCACGCCGCGCCGCGGTCCGCCTCGCCGGTCGCCGCCGAGTTCCGCGCGCTCGCCGACGTGCTCGAGGCGCTGGGTCTGCCCGCGCCGCAGCGCGAGCACGCGCGCCGGCTGTTCGTCGAGGTGGCCGAGCGCTGCGACGCCGGTGCGCCGCCGTGGGAGATCGTGCAGGAGGCGTTGCGCATGGCCTCGGCCTCGCCCGCACTCGCGCGGCGCGCCGTGCCGCTGCTGCTTCCCTTCATCGAAGCCGCGGCGTAAGGTTCTTCGCGCGCCCCGCCGCGCGAACGTGCTCGGGGGCTGTGCTATCCTGCGCCCTGCCGCAGGTCCCTCATGAGACCCGACCGCTACACCATCAAGTCCCAGGAAGCCCTCGAGCGCGCGCAGCGTCGCGCGCGCGACCATGCCCACCAGGAGCTGGAGGCCGAGCACCTGCTCGCCGCGCTCCTCGACGAACCCGCGGGCACCGTCGCGGCCGTGCTGGAGAGGCTCGGCGTTCCGCGCGAGGGTCTGCTCCGCGAGGTCGAGCAGGACCTCGCACGGCTGCCGCGGGTGCAGGGAGGGCAGCTCCACCTGGGCGAGAGCCTGCGCGCGGTGCTCGAGGGCGCCGAGGCCGCGGCCCTGCGGCTCAAGGACGAGTTCGTGAGCGTCGAGCACCTGCTCCTCTCGCTCGCCGACCCGGAGCACGCCGGCCCCGCACAGCGCGCACTCACGAAGGCGGGAGTGGCTCCCGAGGAGCTGCTCAGGGCGCTCCAGCAGGTGCGCGGCGGACAGCGCGTGACCGACGAGAACCCCGAGGACAAGGTCCAGGCGCTCACGAAGTACGGGCGCGATCTCACGGCGCTCGCGCGCCAGGGGAAGCTCGACCCGGTGATCGGCCGCGACGACGAGATCCGCCGCGTGGTGCAGGTGCTGGCGCGCCGCACCAAGAACAACCCGGTGCTGATCGGCGATCCCGGCGTGGGCAAGACCGCCATCGTCGAGGGCCTGGCGCAGCGCATCGTCTCGGGAGACGTGCCCGAGAGCCTCAAGGACAAGCGCGTGATCGGGCTCGACCTCGGCGCGCTGGTCGCCGGCAGCAAGTTCCGCGGCGAGTTCGAAGACCGGCTCAAGGCCGTGCTCAAGGAGGTCACGGCGGCCGGGAGTCGCGTCGTCCTGTTCATCGACGAGCTCCACACCCTGGTCGGCGCGGGCGGCGCCGAGGGCGCGGTGGACGCCTCGAACCTGCTCAAGCCCGCGCTGGCCCGCGGCGAGCTGC
>CAYHRW010000038.1:10360-16122 GCA_964359105.1 uncultured bacterium | reverse complement strand
AGATGAAGACCAGCTACATCGACTACTCGATGTCGGTCATCGTCTCGCGCGCGCTTCCGGACGTCCGCGACGGCCTCAAGCCGTCGCAGCGCCGCATCCTGGTCGCGATGAACGACCTCAACCTCGCCCCCGGCCGTGGCTATCGGAAGTGCGCGAAGATCGCCGGCGACACCTCGGGCAACTACCATCCGCACGGCGAGGGCGTGGTCTACCCGACGCTCGTGCGTCTCGCCCAGAACTGGGTGATGCGTTATCCGCTCGTGGACGGGCAGGGGAACTTCGGCTCGATCGACGGCGACGCCCCGGCGGCGATGCGGTACACCGAGGCGCGGCTCACCCACCTCGCGGTCGAGATGCTCGCCGACCTCGAGAAGAACACGGTGGACCTGCGGCCGAACTACGACGAGACACGCGACGAGCCGGTCGTGCTCCCGGGCGTGGTGCCGAACCTGCTCGTGAACGGCTGCTCGGGCATCGCGGTGGGCATGGCGACCGAGGTGCCCCCGCACAACCTCGGCGAGGTGTGCGACGCGATCGTCCACGTCATCGACCACTCCGACGCGACGTCCGCCCAGCTCGCCCGGATCGTGAAGGGGCCCGATTTCCCGACCGGCGGGATCATCTACGGCCACCAGGGGATCCGCGACTGCTACGAGACCGGCCGCGGCCTCATGAAGGTCCGTGGGCGCGTCCAGGTCGAAGAGGGCCGCGGCGGCCGCATGAGCCTCGTGGCCACCCAGATCCCGTTCCAGGTCAACAAGGCCTCGCTGCTCGAGAAGATCGCCGACCTGGTGCGCCAGGGGAGGGTCACCGGCATCAGCGACCTGCGTGACGAGTCCGACCGCGACGGGATGCGCATCGTCATCGAGCTCAAGAAGGACGCGAACCCGAAGGTCGTCCTCAACCAGCTGTTCGTGCACTCGCTGCTGCAGGCGACGTTCGGGGCGATCATGCTGGCGCTCGTCGACAACCGTCCGCAGGTGCTGACCCTGCGTGGCCTGATCGACCAGTACGTCAAGCACCGCCAGGAAGTGGTGCGCCGCCGGACCGAGTTCGACCTCGGCGAGGCCGAGAAGCGCGCGCACATCCTCGAGGGTCTCAAGATCGCGCTCGACAACCTCGACGCGGTCATCGAGCTCATCCGGAAGTCGAAGGACGTCGAGACCGCGCGCCAGGGACTCATAAGCCGGTTCAAGCTCAGCGAGATTCAGGCGAACGCGATCCTCGAGATGCGGCTGTCGCGCCTTACCGCGCTCGAGCGCTCGAAGGTCGAGCAGGAGTACCTCGAGGTCATCCAGCTGATCGAGCGGCTGCGCAGCATCCTCGCCAGCCCGCAGAAGATGCTGACGATCATCCAGGAGGAGGTGCGCCGGCTCAAGAAGCAGTACGGCGACGAGCGCCGCACCGAGATCGTGAGCGAGGAGGGCGAGATCGGCTACGAGGATACGATCGAGCAGAAGGACATGGTCATCACGATCTCCCACGCCGGGTACATCAAGCGGCAGGAGATCAACGCCTACCGCTCGCAACGCCGTGGGGGCAAGGGCGTCATCGGGGCGCGCACCAAGGAAGAAGACTTCATCGAGCACCTGTTCGTGGCGAACACCCACGCCTACCTGCTGATCCTCACGAATCGCGGGCGCTGCTACTGGCTCAAGGTGCACGAGATCGACCAGGCCGGGCGCATGGCGCGCGGGCGGCCGCTGGTGAACCATCTCGAGGGGCTGTCGCGCGACGAGAGCGTGCAGGCGGTCGTGACCGTGAAGGAGTTCGACGACCAGCACTACCTGGTGTGCGCGACGAAGAAGAGCCTCATCAAGAAGACCGTGCTGTCGGCCTACAGCCATCCGCGCAAGGCCGGGATCAACGCCATCCTGCTCGAAGAGGGCGACGGCCTCATCGAGGCCATCATCACCGACGGCACGCAGGACATGATCCTCGCCAAGAAGAAGGGTCTGGCGATCCGCTTCCACGAGAGCGAGGTGCGCGCCGTGGGCCGCACGTCGTACGGCGTGAAGGCGGTGACCCTCGACGACGCCGAGGACGAGGTCGTGAGCATGGTGGGCGTCAGGCGCCAGGCCACGCTGCTCGCGGTGACCGAGAACGGCTATGGCAAGCGCAGCGAGATCTCGGAGTACCGGGTGTCGCACCGCGGCGGCAAGGGCATCATCACCATCAAGACCACGGAACGGAACGGCAACGTGGTCGCCGTGAAGGAGGTCGTGGACGGGGACGAGCTCATGATCATCACGCGCTCCGGCCAGCTCATCCGCATGCCGGTGAAGGGCATCTCGGTGATGGGCCGCAACACGCAGGGCGTGCGCCTCGTGAACCTCGCCATGGCCGAGGGCGAGCTGCTGCCCGACACGGTCGCGGGCGTGACCCGCGTGGTGAGCGAGGACGAGGGCGGCAACGGCGACGCCGGGATGAACGGCGCGGCCACGCCCGAGGCCGGTGTGGAGCCTGCGGGCGGGGAGCCGGAACAGGAGTGACGCGAGCACGCCGCGGGGCGCCGGCGCCCCGCGGCCGTCCGACGGCGTGCCTGGTGAGAACATCCACCCGAGCCCCGGGCGCCCGCCGGCGCGCCCGTCTCCGAGCCCATGCCCCGCATCTCCGAATCCACCGTCCGCCGCCTTTCGCACTACTACCGCGCCCTGGTCGAGGTCGAAGCGAAGGGCACGGACGTCATCTCCTCGCAGCGGCTGGCGGAGCGCGAGGGCACCACGCCGGCGCAGGTGCGCAAGGACCTCTCGCACTTCGGCTCCTTCGGCCGCCGCGGCCTCGGCTACGACGTGGCGCACCTGCGCCGGGAGATCCGCGCCATCCTCGGGCTCGACCGGCGCTGGCGCGTCGTCGTGGTGGGCGCCGGGAACATCGGCTCGGCGCTGCTGGCCTACCGCGGCTTCGCCGCACAGGGCTTCGAGGTCGTGGCGGTGTTTGACAACGACCCGCGGCGTATCGGGGAGGCGGTGGGCGGGCTGCAGGTGCGTGACGTCGCGGAGCTGGGCGCGGCCGGGGCGTCGGACTCCTTCGACATCGGCGTCATCGCCGCGCCGCACCACGCCGCGCAGGCGGTGGCGGACCTGCTGGTGAGCGCCGGCGTGAGCGCGATCCTGAACTTCGCGCCGCGGAAGCTGATCGTCCCGGCGCGGGTGGCACTGCGAAACGTGGACCTGACGATGGCGTTCGAGAACCTCTCGTTCGCTCTCACCCCGACGCGGGGCCAGCGACGGCGGCGCGCGCAGGACTGAGCCCGGGATCGCCCGGGCGCGCACAGGCGGCGGGCGTGGCCGCGATGACGCTGGCCACGCTGCTGTGGGGCGCCACGTTCGTGGCGATCCGCGACACCCTGCACGCGGTCGCGCCGGTGGACCTGGTATTCGGGCGCTTCGTCGCCTCGACGCTCGTCTTCGGCGCGATGCTGGCCCTCCGTCCGCGCGCGCTCGGCCGTGCCGCGCTCGCGGGCGGAGCGCTCGCCGGCCTCGGTGCCGGCGGCTGCTATCTGTTCCAGGCGATCGGCCTCACCGCGACCAGCGCGGGGACCTCGGCGTTCCTCACCTGCACCGGGACCGTGCTCGCCGCGTTCTTCGCCTGGCCGCTGCTCGGCCAGCGGCCCTCCGGCGTGCTGGTGCAGGGCATCGCGCTCGCGCTCGCGGGCTCGGCGCTGCTCTCCGCCGCGCCGCTCGGTGGCGCTCCGGGTGGATTCCGCCTCGGCGCCGGCGAGCTGTGGACGCTGCTCGGCGCCACGCTCTACGCGCTCCAGATCGTGGCGGTCGCGCGCTTCGCGGCCGACGCCGACCCGCTCGCGCTCGCCGGAATCCAGTCGCTGACGGTGGCGCTGCTGCTGCTGCCGTTCGCGCACCAGGCGCCGGCCGCGTTTGCCGCGCTCGACCCGGCGTCGTGGCGGCGCTTCGCCTACCTGGCGGTGGCGGGGACGATCGTCGCGCCGCTGCTGCAGGTGCTGGCGCAGCGCGTGCTGCCGGCCGGGCGCGTCGCGCTGCTCTTCGCGCTCGAGCCGGTGTTCGCGCTGCTCTTCGCGCTGACGCTCGGAGGGGAGAAGTTCGGGCCGCGCTGGTGGCTCGGCGCCGCGCTCATCCTCGGCGGCGTCGTGCGGGTGGAGTGGCGCGCGGCACGGCCTTCGCCGGCAGCACCCCGTCCAGCCACGAGTTGAATCGCCGCGCCAGCGCGGGGTCGGCCTCGAACTGCGCCGCTCCGTGGCCTGGTCCACCCGAGTCCACGACGCGCGAAGCCGGGCGGTTGCCGGCCTGGTAGAGCGCGTCGGTGATCTCCCAGGTCGCCACGAAGTCCTCGGGCGCGATCTGGAAGAACGCCGGGAGCTGGAGCCGTGCCAGCCACGCGCAGGTCGTCCCGCGGTCCACCGGGGCGGGGGTGGGGCTCACCAGCAGCAGCGCGCGGACGCGGCGGTCGAACGTGGCGGCCTCGACCGCCACCGAGGCACTGGCCCCCACGCCGACGGCCAGGTACGCGCTGGTGTCCACCGGCGCCACGCGGGCCAGGGCGCGCAGCGCGTCGCGCACGTCCAGCGCCACGCGCGCGTGCGTGGCCTGCTGGCGCCCGGCCCACGCCTCCGGCATCGGGCACGCGGGGGCCACCGACCAGCCCGAGCCGCGCGGGTCGAGCAGCATGACCGAGATCCCGTGGTCCCGCAGCGCCACCACCAGGCTGTCGTAGGCGGGGAGCGTGTCGCCGGGGGCCACCACGATCACCGCGGCGCGGTGCCGCCCCGCGCCGGCCGCCGGCGCGGCGAGTCCGCCGAGCGGGAAGCCGTCCGAAGCGCCGAAGCGCACGCGCTGCCCGCCGAGTGCCGCGGCGTGCGCATGCTCGACGCGGTCGCGCGCGTCGATCGCGCGCCGCACCTCGTCCTTCACGCGCCGAAGCATGCCGAGCTCGTTCGACGCCCGTTCGAGCAGGTCCATCACCTCGAGGTCGGTGGTGCGCGAGAGCACGGCGTTGGGGAGGAGCATGTCCACCACGCGCCGGTAGTCCTTGCGGGCCATCGCGACGCGCGCGAGCCGGTAGCGCCACTCGGACCGCAGGGCGAGCCGCGACTCCACCGGCTCGAACAGCGCCGCGGCGCTGTCGGGCCGATCGGCGAGGAACTGCGCCCACGCCAGCCGCCCCTGCACGGCCGCGTGCCCCGCGGGGTCGTCCGCGGGCGACGACGCGAGCGCGGGCTCGAGTCGGCGGAGCGCCTCGGCGACGTCTCCTGCCTCGCGGCGCAGCAGCAGCAGGTCCGCGAGCGCGAACAGCTCCTGGCGCGCGCCGCGCAGCTCCACCGCGGCCCGGTAGCAGGCGAGCGCGCTCTCCGGGAGCGCGGCGCGGTCGTAGCTCATCCCCGCGAAGTAGCGGGCCTCGCCGGCGCCGTAGCGGTCCGCGCCCTCGGCCGAGTCCGCGTACGCCAGCAGGCTCGCGCGCAGCGCGGCGGGCGGGCTCGCGGCCGTGAGCAGCACCTGCGCGCGCGAGGCGGGGAGTCCGGCGTGCGCCGCCGAGGCGAGGCTCACGGCCAGCAGGGAGAGGATCGCGTTGCGCCGCATGGGGATCTCCTGAGGTTCAGGTGGAGCGCGCCACCGCGAGGAACTCGCGCTCGAGCGGGGAGAGCCCCGCGGCGGGCGCGCCCCAGGCCGCGCGGTCCAGGGTGTGGGCGTTGCGGCCCCGGTGGAGGATGACCGCGCGGTCGCACAGGCGCTCGACGGTCTCGGTGACGTGACTCGCGAACAGC
Organism: uncultured bacterium; assembly: GCA_964359105.1. GTDB lineage: Bacteria > Eisenbacteria > RBG-16-71-46 > RBG-16-71-46 > RBG-16-71-46 > JACRPT01. The sequence continues at coordinate 10,382 of CAYHRW010000038.1, read as the reverse complement.
ACGGCGCAGCCGGCGGCGGCGA
>CAYHRW010000038.1:0-10260 GCA_964359105.1 uncultured bacterium | reverse complement strand
GCGGCGGCGACGAGCGCCAGCGCGCCGGAGAGCAAGCCGGCGAGCGGACGCTCGACCGGGGTCAGCCACACCGCGGCCGTCAGCACGCCGATCGCGAGCCAGGTCGCGGCGGGCCCGCGTGCGGGGGTGGGGCGCCGCGAGAGCCGCAGGTCCTGGTCGAGCAGCGCGCGCCACGCGCTGCGGGTCCAGCGCGGCGCAGGAAGCCGCGCCTCCCGCACGCGCAGCGCCGCGGCGGAGAGCAGGCGCCGCAGCGGCTCACCCGGCCCCTGCGGCAGCCGGCGCACCGCCAGCGCCAGCGCGCAGCCGGCCAGCGCGGTGGCGTATCCCGCGGCCAAGAGCGCCAGCGCCCACGCCGGCACGAGCCCGAGCGCCGCGGCGAGCAGGGCGACCGCGGGGACCACGGTCCACAGCGCGTGCAACCCCGAATCCCAGGCGAGGTGGCGCGCGAGCGCGGCGGGCGAGACCGGAAGCGCCAGCCACGGCAGCTCGGGCGCGCCGGACGCCAGGCGGCGCCGGTGCCTGGCATCGGCCAGCGCGCCGCCCACGAGCGCGCACGCGCCGAGCAGCAGCGCCAGGGCGCGGGCGGCCGCCCCCGGCCCGGCGCCACGCGCGAGATGATCGAAGGGCAGCCGGGCCTGCCACGCGATGAAGACCCCCGCGAGCGCCCCGATCGCGAGCAACTCGACGCGCAGCAGCCCGCCGAGCGCCGCGAGGCGGCGGGAGAGCAGGGCGCGCCGGAGCGCTCGGAAGGCGGCGGAGCTGTCGTCGGGTCGGGGCATGGTAGGCCGCATATTGTAGCCGAGCGGAGCGCGCCGCGGCACGCGGCGTTGCGCGGCGCGGGGCCCGCGTGGCACGATGGGGCCGTGACCGCCGGAGCCGCCGTCGTCCATTCGCCGGGCTACCGCTGCGACATCGGGCCCCATGTCTTCCCGATGGCGAAGTTCGGCATGCTGCGCGAGCGGCTCGTCGGCGCGGGGGACGTGGACGAGGCCGCCTTCGTGGAGCCGGCGCCCGCCACGCGCGAGGAGCTGCTGCTGGTCCACGGCCCCGAGTACCTCGACGACCTCGAGCAGTTGCGCTGGACCCCGCGCACCATGATGTCCGAGCTGCCGCTGGCCCGCGACGTCGTGGACGCCTACGTGCTGACCGCGGGCGGCACCACGCGGGCGGCGCGCGAGGCGCTGGCGCGCGGCGTGGCCGTGAACCTCGGCGGCGGATTCCACCACGCCGGTCCCGACCGTGCCGAGGGTTTCTGCTACATCAACGACCTCGCGGTGGCGATCCGCGTGCTGCAGCGCGCGGGCGGGGTACGCCGCGCCGCGGTGGTGGACCTGGACGTGCACCAGGGCAACGGCACCGCGCGGATCTTCCGGGGCGACGACTCCGTGTTCACGCTCTCGCTCCACCAGGAGAACAACTATCCGGCGCCGAAGGAGCCTGGCGATCTCGACGTGGGCCTCGCCGATCACACGGGCGATACCGAGTACCTGGCCCGTCTCGACGAGGCGCTCGGGCGCGTGTGGGCGTTCGCGCCCGATCTCGTGCTCTACCAGGCGGGCGCGGACCCCTACTTCGACGACCAGCTCGGCGGCCTCTCGCTCACCATGGCGGGTCTCGAGGCGCGCGACCGGCGCGTGCTCGAGGGCTGCGCGGCGCGCGGCATCCCGGTGGCGGTGACGCTGGGCGGCGGCTACGCGTGCGACGTCGCGGACACGGTCGCGATCCACCTGGCGACCGTCCGCGTGGCGCTGTCCCTGGCGCCACGGCACGCCGCCGGGGAGCCCGCGCGGTGATCCGCTGCCTGGCCGCTGACGAGCGGGGGGCGCGCGAGGTCGCGGCCGCCGAGGCGGCGAGCATCGCGGCCGCAGGTCCGGGCGCGGTGTGGATCGACTTCGAGGACGAGCCCGAGGACTCGGTGCGCGGGACGCTCGCGCCGCTCGGCATCCACGCGCTGGTGCTGCAGGCCGTGGTCGCACGGTCAAAACGGCCCAAGGTGGACGACTACGGGGCCTACCTCCACGTGGTTGTGCACTCGGCGCGGTGGGACGGCGAGCGTCCCTACCTGCGCGACGTGGACATGGTGGTGGGCGCGCGCTTCCTCGTCACGCATCACCACGGCCGCACGCGCTCGATCGACGCCGGCCGCGAGGTGGTCCCGCGGCGCCCCGAGCTGCTCGCGGGCGGACCCGCGCGGCTCATGCACTTCCTGCTCGACGTGCTCGTGGACCACTGGATGCCGATCATGGATCGGATCGCGAAGGAAGTGGACGCGCTGCAGGAGTCGGTGCTCGGGAGCACCGACAGCGCCGTGCACACGCGCATCGTGCACCTCAAGCGCGGCATGGCGGCGCTGCGCCGCATCGTGGGCCCGCAGCGCGATACGGTGCTCGCGCTCACCCGCGACGAGTTCCGGCCGGTGCCGGCCGAGATGCGCCCCTACCTGCGCGATGTCTACGACCGACTGGCGCGGGTGGGCGACCTGCTCGATTCGTTCCGGGACGAGACCGCTGCGCTCCTCGACCTGCACGTCTCCATCGTCTCGAACCGGCTCAACGAGGTGATCAAGCGCCTGACCGTGGTCGCCACCGTCGGCCTGCCGCTGACGCTGGTCACGAGCTACTACGGGATGAACGTGGGCAGGCCGCCCATGTTCCCCGAGCTCGGCTGGCTCGGCGGGCACCCGCTGCTCGCCGTGTGGATCGTGCTGCTCGCGACGGCGGGGCTGACGTGGTGGGTCCTGAAGCGCAAACACTGGATGTAGCGCACGGAGCGTCATGAGGAGGGGAGGGGACGCTCCGGGCGCACGAGAGGGAATCGCTTCGGGCCTGCGGTCCGTGCGCTGTGCAGCCCCCTTCCCGCGCGGTCACCCCGCCGATCCTCACCGATCACCTCGCTCGTGATCCCGGCTCGCGATCGCGAGACGACAGACCGCGTGCAGCGGACGCGGTCTCGGGTCGGGTCCGAAAGCTCCCTGCCAAGGAGTTCTTTCTGCCCGGCTGCAACGACAAGTCTGTGACCCGCGGGCCGCGCTGTCAATCCCCGGGTTCATCGGGCCCCCGCGGGGAGCGGAGCGCCGCGCGGCCCCCGCCTCAATGCGCGGGCTTTTTCCCGCTTCCCGGCTTCGCGGCAGGCTTCGCCGCGGTTTTCGGGGCGGCCGCGGGGCCCAGCACCTCGAGCACGCAGTCGTCGAAGCGCACCATGCCGGGCGTCGGCGCGTTGTAGGCGAACCACGCCCACACCTCCCAGGCGTCGGGCGGGATGTCCAACTCGACGGAGGCGAGCTTCCAGTCGTTCGTCCCCGAGACGGGATCGCCCGGCAGGCTCTGCACCATGCCGTGGCCCGACGTGTGGGCGTAGAGACGCAGGAACGCCGAGCCCTTGAGACTGTCGGTCTTCACGTAGGCCGAGAGCCGCAGGCGCTTGCCCGCGAGGTTGCGGTTGCTGATCGGCTGGCACACGCCGACGCGCGCCTGGAAGAAGCCGTCGAGGCCGCCGTAGCACCGCACCGACGCGCCTCCCGAGTGGGCCGCCGTGGTGTCGCGCTCGACGCGCAGGCCCTCGTAGGGCGGCATCGAGTACTCCCACGCATTGCCGTCGCCCTCGAAGCCGGGATCGGCGAGCAGGTTGACGCCCGGCGGCGCGGGTGGAGCGGGGAGCGCGGGCGCCAGCGTGAGCGACGCGTCGTCGAAGATCACCTGGCCGGTGCCGATGAGCCCGCTGCGCAGGTAGATCACGTTGGTCGAGGGCGGCACGAACACCCGCGCCTCGCGGCGCACCCAGTCTGTCTCGGGGTCCGAGAAGTAGAGGCGCTGCCAGCCCAGGTCCAGGAGCGGGTCGTCCACCTTGTTGATGCCGAGCCGCTTGCCGGCCGCGTCCCGGTCCATGCGCCACGACTTCGCCATCTTGCCGATGGTGTCGCGGTACGCCTGCGCCAGGATGTAGGCGCGACCCTGCAGGCCGTTGCTGCGGGTCCACACCGAGAACACGAGGTCCTTCCCCCACGCCTCCGGTCCTACCAGCACGGCCTGGCTCCAGTTGTTCCACAGCGGAAACAGCGTGCTCGTGTTCGCGATGTTCACGGCGTAGCGGCCGCTGCGCACGAGGAACGTGTCCCGCCCGAAGAACACCGTCGGCAGGTTGGTCTCCGAGGTGTCCCAGCCCGCGGGCAGCCACGGGTGGCCCTCGAGCGGCGACTCGAAGTCGGGGTTGACGAGCAGATTCGCGGGAGCGGAGTCCGCCGCCGCCGGGGCCGCGACGGCCACGGCGAGCATCATCAGGATCGCGGCCGACCGGGCGGCGCGCGCAGGACGCAACCGGGACATGCGTTTCCTTTCGGAGTGCGGGGAGGGGCCGGCATGCGGCCGGCGCGGCAGCTGATTATCGGAAGGGCCTCGGGCGTGGGTCAAGGGCTTTCTCCCGCGGCGCTCGCGCCTTGACGCGGCGTGGACACGCGCCCCGCGCGCCGGGCGGGTTGCGGGTCGCGCGGCCCGCCGGATAGAGTGCGACACCGTCCCGCGACGCCGCTTCCCGCATCCCGGAGCCTGCCGTTGTCCGAGTGGTTCTTCACTTCCGACCTGCACGGCCAGGGTGCGCTCTACGAACAGGTGGTCGCGCAGGTCGCGATGCGCCGCCCGCCGGTCGTGATCCTCGGCGGCGACCTGGCGCCGCACGCCACCGGCTCCGAGGGGCTCGCCCGGCAGCGCGTCTTCCTGCAGGGCTTCTTCGTGGAGTTCGCCCGCCGCCTCCACGAGGCCGCGCCCGGGCTCGAGCTGCTGGTGCTCATGGGCAACGACGACTGGGCGGACAACATGAACGTGCTCGACGAGCACGACGGCGCGCTGTGGCGCGTGCTCCACGGCCGCGCGCTCACCGTGGACGGCGTGCGTGTCGCCGGGCTCTCGTGGGTCCCCATCACGCCGTTCGGGATCAAGGACTGGGAGCGCTGGGAAGACGGAGAGGAGGAGTCGCCACGCCGGCTCGACGGCTGGGTGAGCCGCCACGGCGCGGTCGAGCCGCACCGTTTCGATTCCGCGCACCGCGCGCCCACCATCGCCGGAGCGCTCGCGGAGCTCGAGGGGCAGACGCCGCCCGCCCGGACCCTGTTCGTGCTGCACTCGCCGCCTCACGGGACGCGCTGCGACATGATTGGCGCGCACGTCCACGTCGGCTCGCGCGCGATCCGCACGTTCATCGAACGGCGCCAGCCGCCGCTCGTGCTCAGCGGTCACATTCACGAGTCTCCGCGCGTCTCCGCGTCGTGGCGCGATCGCGTGGGGGAGACCATCACCGTGAACCCCGGGCAGTTCGGCACGCCGTGGCTGTGCGGCGTGTGGTTCGACCCGCGTCACGTCGCCGCGTCGCTGCGCCACACCGTCCACGGTTGAGGCGGGCCCGCGCGCCGGTCCCGGCGCCCCCCCGGGTCCGGTCGTCGCGGCGGGCGCCCGTCCAATCGCTGCAAGGTCGGCACGATCCGCGGATCCCGATAGGGGGGTCGCGAGTCTCATGGTAGGATGTTCGCCGCTTCCTGCTCCCCGACACCCGGAGTCCTCCCCATGAGACGCGCGTTCCACCCCGCCCTCCTGGCCGCTGCCGCGCTGTTGCTGACCGCCTCCCCGTCCCCGTCCGACCCGCTGTGGCGCGGGTGGGACGCCGGTCTCCGGGAGGCGAGCACCGCGCGGCGCCCGGTGCTCGTGAACGTCTATACGGACTGGTGCGGCTGGTGCAAACGCATGGACCGGGACGTGTACGCGCGCAGCGACGTGCGCGACTACCTCTCCCGCAAGTTCGTCGCGGTGCGGCTGAATGCCGAGGCCTCGGACGCCGCCTCGTACGAGGGCAAGGCCTACACCGAACGCTCGCTGGCGTCGCGCTTCCGCGTGAGCGGCTATCCGACCACCGTCTTCCTCGGCGCGAACGGCGGCCACCTGGCGAACGTGCCGGGCTACATCCCGGCCGACCGCTTCCTGCTGCTCCTTCGCTACGTCGGCGACGGGCACCTCGACCGCGGGGTGTCGTTCGACGACTTCGTGAAGAGCGCGGGCCGCGCGCCGCGCTGAGCGCAGCGGCCGCGGCGCCCATGTCTCTCTTCCACGGCGTCCGGCTCGCGGTGCTCGACACCGAGACCACGGGCCTCGACCCGGCGTCGGGCCACGCGCTCGTCGAGGTCGCGAGCGTCACGCTCGAGGACGGCGGGGTGCGCGACCCCTGGGCCACGCTGGTGCGCCCCGGCCGCCCGATCCCGCCGGACGCCACCGCGGTGCACGGCATCACCGATGCGATGGTGGCGCAGGCGCCCGAGCCGCCGGCGGTCGCCGCCGAGCTGCGCCGGCGCTGTGGCGACCTGCCCCTCGCGCTCCACAACGCGGCGTTCGACCTGCCATTCCTGGCGGCGCTCCTGAGCGGCTGCAGCCAGCCGCCGCTCCTCAACCCGGTCATCGACACGCTGGGTCTCGCGCGGGGGCTGTTCGACTCGGGCGGCAACTCGCTGGGCGCGCTCGCGGCGCGCTTCAGGCTCCCGCGCGAGACCGCGCACCGCGCGCTCGGCGACGCGCTCACCACCGCGCGGCTGCTCCTGCTGCTGGCCGAGCGCTGGGAGCGCGAGCGCGGCGTGCGCACGCTGGCCGAGCTCGCCGCCGCGAGCCAGGACGCGCTGCGGCTCGCGCCACGGCGGACGGCGGCGCGCCCCGGCGCGCCGGTCCCCTTCTAGCCCGGCTGGCGCCGACCGCCGGCCGGGCGCGTTGACACCCGGCGACGCGCGCCGATAATGGGCGCCGCGCGTCGCGCGACGCCGTCCCACAGGAGGCCCCCTGCCGCCCCCCCAGCCGCCCCAGGTCGGAGAAGCGGCCCCGGACTTCAAGCTCAAGGGCCCCGGCGGCCAGCCGGTCACCCTCTCGGAGCATCGCGGGCACAAGAACGTGGTGCTGGTGTTCTACCCGCTCGCGTTCTCGCCGGTGTGCTCGCACCAGCTGCCCGAGATCCAGATGGAGATCGGGCGCTTCGAGGCGCTCGATGCGCAGGTGCTGGGCATCAGCGTGGACAGCTGGTACGCGAACCAGGAATTCGCCCGGAAGCTCCGCCTCACGTTCCCGCTGCTCTCCGACTTCGACCACCAGGCCAGCGAGGCGTACGGCGTCTACATGCCGGAGAAGCGCTACAGCGGCCGCGCCGTGTTCATCGTGGACCGCGAAGGCCGTGTGGCGCACGGCGAGGTCGCTCCGACGCCCGCGGAGATCCCGAGCAACGAGCGCGCGCTGGCGGCTCTCGAGCGGCTGAAGTAGCCCGCCGGGCGTCCGCCCGCGCCGGAAACACCATGGACAAGGACAGACCCACCATTCTCGTGGTGGACCGCGAGAGCGACGCCACCACGGCGCTCATCGGCTTCCTGCGCGGGAACGACGTCGAGGTCGTCTGGGTGCGCGACGGCGAAGGAGCCTTCAACGCGCTCGACAGGACCCGCGTGGACTGCCTGGTCACGGAGCTGCGCGTTCAGCGCATCGACGGCATGGGCCTGCTGCGGCGCGCCCGCGAGAAGAACCCCGGGGTCTGCGCGGTCGTGATCGCCGGGACCGCCGACATCGACCAGGCGGTCGAGGCGATGCGCCAGGGCGCCGCGGACTTCCAGGTCAAGCCGCTCAACCACGAGAAGTTGCTCGCCGTGCTGCGCCACGGCCTCGAGCACCAGGCGCTGGCCGCGCGCGTCGCCGAGATGGAGTCGCAGCTCGACGAGCGCTTCGGCTTCGAGCGCCTCGCCGGGCGCTCGCGCGCCATCGTGCGCGTCATGGAGCAGGTGCGGCACATCGCTTCGACGCGCGCCACGGTGCTCATCGAGGGCGAGACCGGCACGGGCAAGGGACTGGTGGCGCAGGCCATCCACCAGAACAGCCCGCGCAAGGGCGAGCGTTTCGTGTGGGTGAACTGTGGCGCGCTCGTCGAGGGCGTCATCGAGAGCGAGCTGTTCGGTCACGAGCGGGGGGCGTTCACCGGCGCGAGCGGCCTCAGGCGCGGGCGCTTCGAGCTCGCCGACGGCGGGACGCTATTCCTCGACGAGATCGGGGAGATGCCGGCGGCGGTCCAGGTCAAGCTGCTGCGCGCGATCCAGGACCGCTCGTTCGAGCGCGTGGGTGGCACCGAGACCATCAAGACCGACGTACGGCTCGTCACCGCCACCAACCGCGACCTCGCCGCCGAGGTTGCGGCGGGGCGTTTCCGCGAGGACCTCTTCTACCGACTGGGCGTGGTGCGCATCCAGATGCCGCCGCTCCGCGAGCGTTCCGAGGACATCCCACTGCTGGTCGAGGCGTTCATTCGCGAGTTCAACGGCGAGCACGGCCGGCGCGTGACCGGCATCACGCGGGGCGTGCTCGACCGGCTCATGCGCTACCCGTGGCCGGGGAACGTGCGCGAGCTCAGGAACACGGTCGAGGGGATGGCGGTGTTCGCCGAGGGGCGCCGCGCGCTCGACCTCTCGGACCTGCCGGACGCGCTGCGCGAGGTCGAGAGCGCGGGGGAGAAGCTCGAGCTGCGCGTGGGCATGACGGTGAACGAGGCGGAGCGCCAGCTCATCGCAGCCACCCTGCGTCATACCGGCAACGACAAGCCCCGCGCGGCCGCCATGCTGGGCATGGGGCTCAGAACGCTGTACCGCAAGCTCTGCCGGTATTCCCTGGGCTGACCTTCCGGGTGCTAATACCCCGGCCCCTTTCCGCCGATAACGCCGGGAGTCCCACCGTCACCAAGCGGGAGGTCCGTCATGGCGTTCCAGGGGGCCGGCGATCCGGCCCGAGAGCTGCCCGAGCAGGGCCCCGACCCGGCGCCCTCGTCCGTCGCGGCCCCGTCGCGCCGGCGCCCCGACTGGCTGGTGGGCCCGGACGAAGGATTCGTATCCGAGCTGGAGCGCAAGCAGAAGGAGCGCGAGACCGACCCGCTCCCGCACCCCGTGCTGATCCGGCCCGGGGGCGAACCGCCGACTCCGGCGGAGGCGCCGCCGGCGCGAGCGCCCGAGCCCACCCTGATCGAGAAGTCGCTGCCGCCGGCGCCCGGGCCCGACATGGTGCCGGGGGCACCGGAGCCCGCTGCCACGCCCGTGGCGTGGACCGCGGCCGCCAGCAGCCTGCCGCTCCCCCCGGGGCTGGCGCGTCCGAAGCGCCGCGTCGAGCCCGCGTTCGACGATCTGGAGGTTCCGTCTGCCCGGTCCGAGTTCCCATCCGGGAAGGAGGCTCCGGCGCAGCCCGCCGGACATGCGTTGGGCCCGCTCGAAGAACCCTGGTGGATGGTGGTCGGGGACAACCTCCGCCACGACTGGCGCATCCTGGTCGCGGCCGGGGCGGGACTGGCTCTGCTCGTGGCGGGCCTGTGGCTCGTGCCTCGCCAGGACCCGGGGACGCCGCTCTCGGAGATCCGGCGTCATCCGGGGCAGTTCGACGGCCGCTCCGTCGTGGTGACCGGCCAGGTCGGCGACGTGTTCCCGCTCGGCGGGGGACATGCTTTCTACTTCGTGCAGGGCCGCGACACGATCGTGGCCTTCACGCGCAGCCGGGTGCCGGTGCCGCGCCAGCGCCTCAGGCTGGAAGGCCAGATCAGCACCGGCTTCCTCGACGGCCTGCCGCGCCAGGCGCTGTTCGAGACGGCCCGCTGAGCCCCGGCCGGCGCGCTCCGCCGCGCGACCGGCCGCTCCCGCCGCCTGATTGGAAAACGGTTGCGCCCGTCCCAACTTCCCGCTTGACTTCCCAGGGCCCTGCTGCCAAGTTGGCGCCGCTCGGCGGCTCCTGCCAGCCATGCCGTGTCATTTGGGCAAAGCTGGCCCGGGACGCCGCCCCGTGCAGGCCCCCGCAGGCTCCCGATCCAGAACCTCAAGTCGAATCACTCCAGAAGGTTGAGAGGCTCGAACGGCGAGCCAGCCGCGGGTGGCACTTGGCTTGCGGAATGGCGACGCGCTGATTCGCATGCGCCGGCCCGGGAGCTCGGCGCCGGCGCCTCAGCGGTCCCACATCCCAACGACGGCCCGTTCGGGCCGCTATCAGGAGGAATTCATGAACGTCCGTCCTCTCGCTGACCGCATCCTGGTCCGCCGCATCGAGGAGAAGGAGACGGTGCGGGGCGGGATCATCATCCCCGACACCGCGAAGGAGAAGCCGCAGGAGGGCGAAGTCGTCGCCGTCGGCCCCGGCCGGAAGACCGAGGAAGGCAAGCTCATCCCACTGGACGTGAAGAAGGGCGACCGCGTGCTCATCGGCAAGTACAGCGGCACCGACGTGAAGATCG
>CAYHRW010000037.1:7342-16161 GCA_964359105.1 uncultured bacterium | reverse complement strand
CGGGCGCGCCGCCTCCATCGCGGGCAGCAGGATCTGGTAGGCCGCCGGCACGTCCACGCCCGACTCCGGCAGCGACCAGTCGTCGAAGGTGTCGCGGTGCAGGCCCTGCCCGCCCGTCACCTGGCCGAGGTCGGCGCGGATCTCGGAGCCGCTGGGCGACCACGCGAAGGTCTGGCCGCGCTTGTCGTCGTCGTCGTCGTGTCCGCCGCTGGGCCGCGACGAGAGGTAGATGGTCTGCTCCAGCGGCACCGCTTCGAGCTGGAGGCAGACGAGGTTGGCCTGCCACAGCCACGTGACGAGGTCGTCCTGGGTGTTGCCGCCGTGGCTGACGAGCTTCAGGCCCTCGATCAGGGCGTCGATCTCGTGGCGCGGGATGCCGGGCAGGAGCCGCAGCTTGCGGATGCCGTCCCGGTAGAACAGGAAGGGAAGCTGGTCGGTGACGCTGGGCACCACGTCGCCGCCCGGCTGGCGCTCCACGGCCCTCACCAGGGACTCCTCGCCCAGGAAGATCTCGGTGGCGGCGAAGCGCAGCTCCCAGGGCCCGTGAGCGGCCACCAGCTGCGCGAGGGCGTGCGCCAGGTTCTCCTGGGCTTCGGCCACGAACGGATTCGCGCTGCTGTAGAGCCGGAAGACCTTGAGCGCGCGCGCCAGCTGCCGGAACCAGCCGGCGGCCGCCTGGGCTTCTGGCGAAAGCTCGCGCGTATGCAGGGCGCCTGCCATTGGTGCCATGGTCCTCGTGCGGTCGCGACCCCCGAGGAAGGGTCGCAGCAGTCGGGGAGGCGGATGCAAAGCCCCCTTTCCCCCGGGTCCCACCGACCCGGAGGTCTGCGAGGTTATCGGTGGTTCGGGCTCGAGGCTTGAGGCCGCAGGCGCGGCTTGACTGTGCGTTCGGCCTCCCGTAGTCTCGGCCGCTCCTTCGCCGCGCAACCCTCTGTCGATTCGAGGCCTCGAGAGCCATGAAGCGGACATACCAACCCCGTAACCGCCACCGCAAGAAGACCCACGGTTTTCGGGCGCGCATGAAGACCAGGGGCGGCCGCAAGGTGATCTCGGCCCGGCGGGCCCGGGGCCGCAAGCGCCTGACCGTCTCTTCCAGCTAGCCACCCTTTGCGGTCCTCCAGCCTGGACCGTGCGGCCGCTCCGGGTCGCCGGTCCCACCTCGCCGCCGGCCCCCGGCCGCGCACCCGCGCCAGCGCCGGGACGCCTGCATGCCGTCGGAGCCGGCGCGGGAGGAGCCTAATGACTGCCGAGCGTCCTGAACGGCTGGGACAGGAGCATCGTCTCACCTCGCCGCGCCAGTTCGCCGCGGTCCAGGAAGCCGGCGTCCCCTTTCGCGGCCACCACTGCGTGATGCTGGCGCTCGCGCGTCCCGGCGAGTCCGTCCGCTTCGGCTTCATCGCCAGCCGCAAGGGTGTGGGGGGCGCGGTGCAGCGCAACCGCGCACGCCGCCGCCTGCGCGAGATCGTCCGCCGGCGCCGCCCGCGGCTGCCCGCGACCGGCTACTGGTTCGTGTTCATCGCCTCGCGCACCGCGGTCACCGCTGCGCACCAGGACCTGGCCACCGATGTCGAGCACCTGCTCGCGCGCGCCGGGGCCCTGGCGCCCACCAGCCTCGACCTCCGCTAGCGCCATGCGAACGGTCGCTCTGCTGCTGATCCGGCTCTACCAGCGCCTGCTCTCGCCGACCTTCAGCGGCTCGTGCCGGCACCTCCCCTCGTGCTCGGAGTACGCGCGCGAGGCCATCGAGCGCCACGGCGCCGCGCGCGGGCTCGTGCTCGCCCTGCGCCGGCTGCTGCGCTGCCACCCGCTCGGCTCGAGCGGCTACGACCCGGTACCCTGACATGGACCGTCGCACCATCATCGCCGTCGTCCTGTGCCTGCTGTTCCTGGTCTTCTACCAGCCGCTGCTGCGGATGGCGGGGCTCGGGAAGTACGTCGAGCCGCCGCGCCGCCCGACGCCGGTCGCCGTGGACACCACCGGCGCCGATTCACTGGCGCGCGCGCAGTCCGCGGCCGAGACCACGCGCGCCACGGGCGGCCCCGCCGCGGACGCCCCGGCGGTGATCGCCCCGCTGCCGATCGCGGCCGCGGCGGGCGCGCTCGAGAAGACCAGCAGCATCGAGACTCCGCTCTACCGCGCGACCTTCACGAACCGGGGCGCGCGGCTGCTCTCGGTCGAGCTCAAGCACTACATCTCGGCGCACGGCGTCTCGAGCGTCAACGGCAAGCCGCGCCGCGTGAAGCCCGGGCAGGCGGTGCCGCCGGGCGACCGCGTGGTGCTCGCCGGCGGTCCGCTGTTCGGCGTAGACCTCGGCTCGGGCGCGGGCCTCAGGCCGCTCGAGGGGCTGGTCTACGCGGTGGCCGAGAGCGCCGACGCGACCGGGCAGGTCGCCGCGCTCACTTTCACCGCGCGCGACAGCTCGAGGCTGGCGGTGCGCCAGACCTGGCGCGTGCGGCCCGGCACCTACGCGCTCGACCTCGAGGTGCAGATCGAAGGCGTGCCCGTCGCGTGGCGGCTCAACGACTACTCGCTCACGGTGCGCTCGTGGCCGCCATTCACCGAGACCGACCGCCAGACCGACGAGCGCCAGGTACGCGCCACCACGCTGGTCGGCACGAACCTGCATCGCGACCCGGCGGGGAACCTGCTCAAGGGGCCGCGCGCCTACGACGGCAACGCGGTGTGGGCGTCGGTGCAGAGCCGCTACTTCATCGGCGCCGTGGCGGTGGACCAGGCGGTGGGCCGCGGCACGGTCTCGCACGGCGAGCAGCGCCCGCTGCCGAACGAGATGCTCAAGGCGCTCGGCCCGAACGAGAAGCCGGTGACGAACGTCGCGGTGAGCAGCCTGGTGGTGAGCCTGCCGGGCGCCGAGCACCCGGTGCAGCGCTTCCTGCTCTACTTCGGCCCCAGCGACTTCCCGCAGCTCTCGCGCCTCGGGCACGAGCTCGGACGCTCCGTGGACCTGGGCTGGAACTGGATCCGGCCGATCAGCGAGCTGCTGCTGCACCTGCTGGTCTGGGTCCACACGGTGGTGCGCAACTACGGGCTCGCCATCCTGGCGCTGGCGACCCTGGTGAAGGTACTGCTCTACCCGCTCAACGCGGCCAGCCTGCGCAGCATGCGGGCGATGCAGAAGCTCCAGCCCGAGATCGAGCGCGTCCGCGCGAAGCACAAGAACGATTCCCAGGCCATCAACGCCGCAACCATGGCGCTCTACAAGGAGAACAAGGTCAACCCGGCCGGCGGCTGCCTGCCGATCCTGCTCCAGATGCCCATCCTCATGGGCCTCTACCAGGTGCTGCTGACCGCCATCGAGCTCCGGCAGGCGCCGTTCGCGGGCTGGATCGACGACCTGTCGGCGCCCGACACGCTGTTCCACGTGAGCGGCTTCCCGATCCACCTGATGCCCGTGCTCATGGCCGGGTCGGGGTTCCTGCAGCAGAAGCTCACGCCGATGAACCCGCAGCAGGCGCCCATGCAGTACATGATGAACGCCTTCATGCTGGTGCTGTTCTACAACCTGCCCTCGGGCCTGGTGATGTACTGGACCGTGATGAACCTGCTGAGCGCCTGGCAGCAGTGGCGCGTGCTCAGACAGGACGAGCCGGCGGCGGTGGTCGTCCCCGAGGCGGGCGGATCGAAGAAGCGGAAGAAGTAGCCCGGGCCGCGCGGGGTCCGGGACATGGCCGCGAAGGCCGCGAAGGCGTGGCCAGAATGGCCGCGAGGCGGTAGTCTAGGGACACTCAAACGCGGTCGGCACCGCGCGGGAACCCGGAGTGTGGGCCCAATCCCCGAGCGCAGTCGGGCCCGTCCACCGCGCGTCCTCGGAGCGCCCGCCCTGGTACCCACGGAACGTGGGTGGCGGGATCCAGCCGACCGACCCACCATGGTTCGCATGCGTCGCAGAGCGGGGGCAATCCAGGGTCCGCCAGGCCTCCTGCCGCGACACGAGAGGTGAGTGATGGCCACAGAAGGTGCGGTCTTCGAAGGGAAGTCGCTGGACGACGCGGTTCGCAAGGGCCTGGAGGCGCTCGGCCTGTCGCGGGCCGAAGCGATGATCACCATCGTCGAGGAAGGCTCGGGCGGCTTCCTCGGCATCGGCGCCCGGCCGTACAGGGTCCGCGTCATGGCGCGCCCCGGCGGCGCGCCGCGGGACGATCAGGGGAGCGAGCGCCGGGAGAGCCGCGGCCGGCGCGGTGGCCGTGACCGCGACCGGGGCGATCGCGGTCGCGGTCGCGAGGAGCGCCGCGGCGGCCGGAGTGCGGCGCCCGCGGGCGAGCGGCGCCCCGACGAGAAGCGCAGCGAGGGACGTCGTGAAGAGCGGCGGGACGAGCGCCGCGAGGGCAGTCGCGAGGGGCGCCAGGACAAGGGCCGCGAGGAGCGCCGCGAGCCGCAGCGCGTGGAAGCCGCGGCGCCGCGCTCGGGCAACGGCAGCACGCCGCGCGTGGAGCCGCGCCCCGGGCCGCGCCCGGAATCCCGCCCCGAATCGCCCGACGAGGCCGGAGGCGAGGGCGGGAAGCGCCGCCGCCGCGGACGCCGCGGCGGGCGCGGGCGCCGCGAGGGCGCCGCGGTCGGACCGCCGCAGGATCTGTCTTCAGCGCCGTCGCCCGGCGCCTCCGCTCCCCAGGACGATCTGGCAGAGGCGGCGGCCCGGCCCGGCATCAAGCCGCTGCCGCCGGACGCCCCCATCTACACGAAGGGAGTGGCGAGGATCCACGTGCACGAGGCCCCGCCGGAGCCCGCAGGCGAGCCGGCGTACGAGGCGGAGCGCGAGAGTCGGCGTGCTCCGAGCAGGCACGCGGACGAGGGACCCGCGCTCTCGCCCGAGCAGCTCGCGGCCGAGGGCAAGCGGCTGACCGAGGAGTTCCTCGCGGCGATGGGCTTCGAGGCCACCGTGTCCGCCACCGCCGAGGAGACGCGCGTGGACGTCACCGCCGCAGTGGCGTCGGACGACGAGCTGCTCACCGGCCGGAAGGGCGAGGTGAGGCAGGCGCTCCAGCACCTGCTGAACCGCATGCTCAATCGCGGCGAGGGCTCGCGCTACCACCTGCAGCTCGAGGTGAACGAGTTCTGGAAGCGGCGCGAGGAAGAGCTGCGCGAGCTGGCGCGCTCGCTGGCCGACCAGGCGCTCGCGACCGGCGCCGAGATGGTGACCGAGTACCTGAACTCGCAGGAGCGCCGCATCGTGCACGTCACGCTCAAGGACGACCCGCGCGTCAAGACCTACGCGCTCGGCGACGGCATGATCAAACGCGTGGCGATCGCGCCCGCCGATTTCGAAGGCGGCCCGAGAGACGCGTAGCCCGGACCGTTCCGCTCTGGCGCCGGGCTTCCGAGCCCGGCGCCATTCGTTTGCCCGGAGGACCATGCACTACGACACCATCGCCGCCATCGCCACCGCCACCGGGGCCGCCGGCCTCGCGGTCGTGCGCGTGAGCGGCCCCGGCGCGCTCGCGATCGCCGATGCCGTGTTCGCGGGCGGCGCGCGGCTCGCCGGCGCAGAGGCGAACACGGTCCACCACGGCTGGGTGGTCTGGCCCGCGCGCACGCCGGGCGCGGCCTCATCCGCGGCGGCCGGCGACGTCGCGCCCGGCACGCGTCTCGACGAGGTGGTGGCCGCGGTGTTCCGCGCGCCGCGCTCCTACACGCGCGAGGACGTGGTCGAGCTGTCGTGCCACGGCGGCGCGCTCTCCGCCGGGCGCGTGCTCGCCGCGCTGCTGGCCGCCGGCGCGCGGCTCGCGCGGCCTGGCGAGTTCACGCTGCGCGCGTTCCTGAGCGGGCGGCTCGACCTGGCGCAGGCCGAGGCGGTGGCCGACCTCATCCACGCCGAGACCGCGAGCGCCCACACGCTCGCCGTCTCGCAGCTCGGCGGCGAGCTGTCGCGCCGGCTCGCCGCGGTCGCGGAGGCGGTGAAGGACGCCACCGCCGAGGTCGAGGCGCGCGTGGACTTCGCCGAGGACGTGGGCGGGATCGAGGTGCCCGCGCACGTGGTCGAGGCCGTCGCCGCGGCCGAGGCGGCGCTCGCCACGCTGCTGGGGGGCGCGGCGTGGGCGCGCGCGGTGCGCGAGGGCGTGCGCGTGACGCTGGTGGGTCGGCCCAACGTCGGGAAGTCGTCGCTGTTCAACGCGCTGCTCGGCGCCGCGCGCGCCATCGTGACCGCCGTGCCCGGGACCACGCGCGACCTGGTGAGCGAGGCCGTTGAGGTCGCGGGCGCGCGCGTGACGCTGGTGGACACCGCCGGCCTGCGCGAGGGCGGCGACGAGGTCGAAGCGCTCGGCGTGGCGCGCGCGCGCGAATCCCTCGAGACCAGCGCGGTGGTCCTGTGGGTGGTGGACCGCGCCGCGCTGCTCGCGGAGGAGGACCGCCGGATCGCGGAGCAGCTCGCTGGCCGGCGCGTGCTGGTGGCGCTCAACAAGAGCGACCTGCCGCCGGTCGTGGAGGCGGACGAGATCGAGTCGCTGCTGGACGGCGCGCCGCATCGCGTCGTCGCGGTCTCGGCTCGGTGCGGGGACGGCGTCGCGGAGTTGACCGACGCGCTCGCCGCGCTGCTCGGCGCGGATCGCGCGGGCGGGCTCGCGGGCGCGGTGGGCAACCGGCGCCACGCCGAGGCGCTCGAGCGCGCGCGCGCAGCGCTGGCGCGCGCGACCGGCGCCGCGCGCGCCGGAGCGCCGGGCGAGATCGTGGCGCTCGAGCTGCGCGACGGCCTGTCCGCGATCGGCGAGGTCACGGGGGAGAGCGTGGACGAGGATCTGCTCGAACGCATCTTCAGCCGGTTCTGCGTCGGGAAGTGACGATGCGGGAGGTGCCGCCGGGAAGCACGCGCGCTCCTCGGGAGGCCGCTCGCCCGGGGCACGATGGCGCGTGCGTGCCGGGCGACCGCGACGACCGCTACGATGTCGTGGTGGTGGGCGCCGGACACGCCGGGTGCGAGGCCGCCGCGGCGTGCGTGAAGCTCGGGCTCCGCACCGCGCTCCTCACCGTGAGCCTCGCCGACACCGCGAAGATGTCGTGCAACCCCGCGGTGGGCGGGATCGCCAAGGGCCACATGGTGCGCGAGCTCGACGCGCTCGGCGGGCTCATGGGGCTGGTCACCGACCGTGCCGGCATCCAGTTCCGGATGCTGAACCGCGGCCGCGGCCCCGCGGTGTGGTCGCCGCGCGCGCAGTGCGACAAGGCGCGCTACTCGGTCGAGATGGGCCGCGCGCTCGATTCACTCCCCGGCCTCGCGCGCGTGGCCGGCGTCGCGCACCGCGTGCGGCTCGAGCGCGGCCGCGTCGCCGCGATCGAGCTCGACGACGGTCGCAGCCTCCGCTGTCGCGCCGCGGTCATCACGCCCGGCACGTTCCTGAACGGCGTGATCCACGTCGGTCTGCGGCGCTTCGCGGGCGGGCGCATCGGCGAGCACGCCGCGGTCGCGCTAAGCGAGTGCCTCGCCGAGCTGGGCCTCGAGCGCGGACGGCTCAAGACCGGCACGCCGCCCCGGCTCCACCGCGACACGATCGACCGGGACGCGCTCGAGCGGCAGCGCGGCGACGAGCCGCCGGTGCCGTTCTCGCATTGGAGCGAGGTTCTCGAGGTCGAGCAGATGCCGTGCTGGCTCACGCACACGAACGCGGAGACGCACCGCATCATCCGCGCGAATCTGCACCACTCGCCGCTCTACTCGGGGCGCATCCAGGGCCGCGGGCCGCGCTACTGCCCATCCATCGAGGACAAGGTGGTGAAGTTCGCCGAACGCGATTCCCACCAGGTGTTCCTCGAGCCCGAGGGCCGCGACGTGCCCGAGATCTACGTGAACGGCATGTCGTCGAGCCTGCCCGAGGACGTGCAGCTTCGGTTCGTCCGCTCGGTGCGCGGGCTCGAGCGCGCCGAGATGCTGCGCGCGGGCTACGCCGTCGAGTACGACTTCGTGCTGCCGCACCAGCTCGACCGCACGCTCGAGGTGAAGCGCGTGCCGGGGCTCTTCCTCGCCGGCCAGATCTGCGGCACGTCGGGTTACGAGGAGGCCGCGGCGCAGGGTCTGGTCGCCGGTGTCAATGCCGCGCAGCAGTTGCTGGGACGGGAGCCGCTGGTGCTGCGGCGCGACCAGGCCTACATCGGCGTGCTGGTGGACGACCTCGTCACGCGGGAGCACCGCGAGCCCTACCGCATGTTCACCTCCGCCGCGGAGCATCGGCTGCTGCTGCGCGCCGACAACGCCGACGAGCGGCTCGCCGAGATCGGCTTCGGTCTCGGGCTCATCACGCGCGGGCAGGTCGAGCGCGTGCGCGCGAAGGTCGCGGCGATCGAAGCGGAGGAGCGGCGGCTCGCACGCATCATCGTGAGCATGCCGGCGACGACGGCGCAGGAGGGCGAAGCGGCGCGCGAGGATCCCGCCCGGCGCACACCGTCGGACAACGACGGCGCGTGCGCGGGCGCCGGGCCGGCGCTCGCGACGCGGAAGGGCGGTGCCCTCGCCGCTGCGCGCGCGCTGCGCGCGTTGGACCTGCTCGCCCGTCCGGACGGCTCCTGCGCCGCGCTCGCCGCGCTCGGCGTGGAAGCGACGCTCCCGCCGGCGTGGGCCGAGTGCCTGCAGGTGCGCGTGCGCTACCGTGGCTACATCGAGCGCCAGCAGCGCGCCGCCGCGCGCGCCGCGGCGCTCGAGCACCTGGTGCTGCCTGCGGCGCTGTGGCAGGAGCCGCTGCCCGGGCTGTCGCGCGAGGCCCGCGAGAAGCTCGTGCGCTGGCGGCCGGCGACCGTCGGCCAGGCCGGCCGCATCGCGGGCGTGTCGCCGTCGGACGTCGCGGTGCTGCTCGTGCACGCGCGCCGATCTGGCGCG
>CAYHRW010000037.1:0-7242 GCA_964359105.1 uncultured bacterium | reverse complement strand
GACACGTAGCCCTCTCGGCGGGCTCAGATCCTGCGGCCCCGCGGCGGTCGGAGAACGCTGGACACGATCTCCCGACCACGAAGCGAGACGAGGGCGGCGTGGGGGGCGAGCGGGCCGCGGCAACGCGCTCCAGGCCGCCGGCGACCCGACTGGCACTCGCGGCCCGGAGTGCTAGAGTGCGCGGCCGTGAAGCCGCGCCGCCGCCCCTCCCGACTAGCCCGCCAACCCGCCAGCCGACCCGCGCGCATGGGCCGGCCTCGAGGTGTTGCATCGGGAAAGCCCGCGCCTCGCGGCCGCGCAGGCCAGAGCCGCCGTGGAGAACCGGGCCGCGCAGGCCAGAGCCGCCGTGGAGAACCGGGCCGCGGCGGAGAGCAGAGCCGCCGTGGAGAGCCGGGCCGCCGCGCGGATCAGGGCCGCGGCGGAGAGCAGAGCCGCCGTGGAGAGCGGGGCCGCCGCGCAGATCAGGGCCGGCGCGCAGAGCGGAGCCCCCGCGCAGAGCAGGGCCGCCGCGGCATGCGTGCTGCGCCGGGGCGGGAACGGGGAGTTTCGGCCAGGCGTGAGGCCGGAGTTCCCCCGAAGCGCCGCTACGGTGGCCGTCCGGCGGGCGCTGCGAAGCGCCCACGCCTGACCACGACGAAGACGCGCAACCTGATTCCGAGAGAAGAGTTCGAGAGTTCGCTCGAGACCTTCGCGAGCGGGCGGGTGGTGGTGCCGGACGTGACCGAGGTGCTCGAACGCCAGCCCTGGGATTCGCTCACGCCGCACCTGCTAAAGGCCGGTGCGGACGCCGGGCAGGCCACCGCCCGGCTGCGCCGCTACACCGAGCTGCTGCTCCAGTGGAACCGCGGGGTCTCGAACCTGGTCTCGCGCAACGACGAGTCGCGCATCGTGGAGCGGCACATCGCGGAGTCCATCGAGCCAGCCCACTGGCTCAAGGAGAGCGGAGCGTCCCGGTGGCTCGATTTCGGCTCCGGTGGTGGATTGCCGGCGCTGCCGCTGGCGCTGGTCGGCGTGGGATCGGCATGGACCCTCGTCGAGTCGAGGCGGACAAAGACACTGTTCATCCGTAAGGCCCTGCAAGAGATGGGAATTGAAGGAGTACGCGTAGTGCTGGGCAGGCTTGAGTCTCTAGTCGATGAAGTCGGCCAACTCATGCGCTTCGACGGATTCACGTCGCGCGCGACGCTTCCGCTCGGGCCCACGCTGGTCCTGGCGGCGCACTGGGTAGAGCCCGGCGGTAGCGCGTTCCTCTGGAAGGGCAGCAAGCGCGAGGCGGAGATGGCCTCCGATCGGCGCTGGGAGGAGGCTTGGGATTTCGACGGGCTGCTCGGAATCGGGCAAGGCCAAAGCGCCGTCGCCAGATTCAGAAGAAGGTGAAGGTTCTGCGGAAGTTCGTGTGACGGCGTTCCACGTGGAACATTCCCCTTGTCCGTCCTCCGGTGCCGTTGCTATCTTGCTCCGCACGTAGGCCGCTCGCAGCAACCCCCGCACGAAGGTGGGCAGGAAGTCCGCCCCCGCACTCAAGGGAATGGGTCGAATCATCTCGGTAGCCAGCCAGAAGGGCGGCGTCGGCAAGACCACCACCGCGATCAACCTCGGTGCTTGCCTGGCGCAGGAAAGCCGCCGCGTCCTCGTCATTGACATCGACCCGCAGGGGAACGCCTCGAGCGGACTCGGGGTCAATGGCAACGACCAGTCGCACTCCATCTACGAGGTGCTGCTCGGCCACTCCGAGCTCGGGCAGGGCATCCTGCCGACCATGCTCGCGAACCTCGACCTCGTGCCGGCGGGGCAGCGGCTGTCGGGTGCCGAGGTCGAGCTGGTTGGGTTGATGGCGCGCGAGACCCGCCTGCGGAACGCCGTGGCGAAGGTGCGCGACGACTACGACTACATCCTGATCGACAGCCCGCCCTCGCTCGGTCTGCTGACGGTGAACGCGCTCACCGCCTCGGACTCGGTGCTCATCCCGCTGCAGTGCGAGTACCTGGCGCTCGAAGGTCTGACGCAGCTGATCGCGGCCATCCGGCTCGTCCAGGATCACCTGAATCCCGCGCTGCGCATCGAGGGCGTGCTCCTCACCATGTACGACGCGCGCCTGAACCTGTCGCAGCAGGTCGCCGAGGAAGCGCGGAAGTTCTTCGCTGAGCGCGTCTACCGAACGGTGATCCCGCGCAACGTGAGGCTCAGCGAGGCCCCGTCCTTCGGCAAGCCGATCGTCCTCTACGACCCACACAGCACAGGCGCCGAGAGCTATCGAGAGCTGGCGCGGGAGGTCCTGGACCATGCATAGGAAAGCCCTGGGGAGGGGGCTCGAGGCCCTCATCCCCGCCGCCGCTGCGACGACCATGGAAGAACGCCCGGACGGACTGCGCGAGCTTCCCGTGGCGGAGATCAGCCCCAACCCATACCAGCCCCGCACGCGGTTCGACGACGACGCGATCAGGGAGCTGGCCGCCTCGATCAAGGCGACCGGCGTCTTGCAGCCGGTGCTGGTGCGGCAGGACGGGGCCAACGGCTACCAGCTGGTGGCGGGAGAGCGGCGCCTGCGCGCGGCCGCGCTGGCCGGTCTCGAGCGGATCCCGGCCGTGATCAAGGAAGTCCCCGACCGCGAGATGGTGGAGCTCGCGCTCATCGAGAACGTCCAGCGCGAGAACCTGAACCCGATCGAGGAGGCGAAGGCCTACCAGACGCTGGTCGAGAAGCTCTCGCTCACTCATGATCAGGTCTCGGAGCGGGTCGGCAAGCAGCGGGTCTCGATCACGAACGCGCTCCGGCTGCTCGCGCTGCCCCCCGAGGTCCAGGACATGGTTTCACGTGGAACATTGAGCGCCGGACACGCGCGCGCGCTGCTCGCGTTGCCCAACCCGGGCGAGCAGCTCGTCGCCGCGCGCTACGTGAAAGGCAAGGGATTCTCGGTGCGCCGCACCGAAGCGTTCGTGCGCCGCAAGCTGCGCCGGCAGCATTCGCGCCCCCACCCGGCGAAGCTCGAGGGTCTCGGGGAGTGGGAGACCAAGCTCCAGCAGAAGTTCGGCACGCACGTCGCCATCACGCCCAGGCGTAAGGGTGGAATGGTCGAATTCGAGTACTACGGGCAGGAAGACCTGGAGCGCCTGCTGGAGGCCTGGGGCGTGCTGTGAGGCGCGCAGAGCCACGGCATCGTCGCGCCATGTAGCCACTAGTTTATTGCATGAAACTTGATTGCGTGATTCCGCAATGTTGGGACAGCCACGGAAGGCCGCCGCGGCCGGCGGAACCGGCCGGAAACCAGGGAGTGGGACCATGATCTTCAGGTCGAAGGCCTCCGAGAACGATGGGGCGGCCCAGCCCAACACCATCGTGGGAGTCGGCGCGAGCTTCCGCGGCACGTTGATGGTGCCCGGCACGCTGCGCATCGACGGGGAGTTCGAAGGCGACATCCTCAACTGCGACCGGCTCGAGATCGGCGAACACGGGATCATGCGGGCCGACATCGAGGTGAAGGAGGCCGTGGTGCGCGGCCGCGTGTTCGGTGACATCCGCGCGCTCGGCTCGCTCGAGATGAGGAACGGCGCCCGGGTCGAGGGCGACGTCGCCGCGATGACCGTGGTGATGGAGCCCGGCGTGCGCTTCACGGGCCGGTGCACCATGCTCGAGAACGGCTCGGAGAGCGTGGAACTGGGCGCGGACCACGTGCGCGCACGGAGCTGAGTGCGTCAGCCGCAGCCCGCGTTGGCGCCGGCCCGATGGCCCCGCCGACGCGGCGTCCGGATGTGTGCTCAGGCCTGGCGGCCATGAGGCGGATCGCCGCTGCGAGCGCGCTCGCGCTGCTGCTCGCCACCGGCGCGGCTTCGGCCACCCCGCCCGGCACCGCGGCCGCCGACAGCACTACCTCTGCCATCCCTAACTGGCCTCCCGGCACCGAGGTCCTCCATTTCGAGAACCTGGAGGGGGTGATCCTCGTGAGCGCATCGCTGCGCGGGGCGAACGGCCGCGACACCACCGGGCTGTTCGTGCTGGACACCGGCGCTGGGTTCCTCGCGCTCGACCACGCGCTCGCCCGCACCCTGGGGCTCGCGGACGACACGACCGCCACCGCCGGCGTCGGGCTCGTGGCGCGGCCGGTCCCGCGCTTCACCCTGGGCGGGCTGCAGTTCGACCAGGTGAGCCCAGTCCTCACCGTGGATGGCGGCGTGATTCGCCGCGTCACCGACCGTCCCGTGCTCGGCCTGATCGGGGGGTCCGTGCTTGCCGACCGCATCGTCTGGCTCGACTACCGGGCAGGTATCGGGGCCCTGGTCCCGCCGATCGAGCGTGCTGGCACCCGGGCCGACAGCGCCCACGCAGGCAGCGCCGAAGATGTGGACGGCAGCCATGCCGACAGCGCCCATGCCGCGGGGCCGGTACGCCCGGCGTTCCTCTCCGTGCGGGCGGTGTCCGTGCCGTTCCGGCTCGAGGGCGGCGGCAAGATCCTCGTGCGGGCGCGGGCCGCCGCCCCGCGCCCGCCGCGCTTCGGACGGGTCCTCACGCTCATCCTGGACACGGGCGCCACCAAGAGCGTGTTCTTCGAGGGCGCGCTCGCAGCGCGCGTGCCGCAAGCGCGCTCCTGGCGCTCGCTCCGCGGCCTCACCGCGCCCACGCTGATCGGGACCAGTGAAGCGTGGATGGTGCGCGTGCCCGAGATCGAACTCGAGGGGACCGGCGGCCCGGTGCGGGCGCGCGGGATGGATGCCGCGGTCATCCGCAGCGAGCTCGAGACCGTGCTCTCGCAGGCCGTGGGCGAGCCGGTGCACGGTCTGCTCGGCTACTCGTTCCTGAAGGGCTACCGCGTCGCCCTCGACTACCCCGGGCGCACGCTGTGGCTCGATCCGATCCCGGGGACCGGCGACGAGCGGCCCCACGAGTACTCGCACGTCGGTACGCAGCTCGAGCGCGTCGCGGGCGCCGCGCGCGTCGTCGCGGTCGCGCAAGGCTCACCCGCCGCGCGCGCCGGCATCGCGCCCGGCGACGAGGTCGTGGCGATCGACGGCGAACCGGCCACCGCGTTCGACGTGGTGACGCTGGCGCGCCGTCTCGAGGGCCCTCCGGGCTCCCGGGTCACCCTCACCGTCCGCAGAGGGTCTCATGAGCGAACCTACCGTCTCGTCCGCCGCCAGCTCCTCTGAGCGCGGGCGGCTCCCCGCGGGGCGCGCGGGCGGGCCCGGCTCGGTCGCGCGGGGACGTTGGCTGGTGTTCGGCGCGGCGTTCTTCTGGGCCACCTCGGCGACGCTGGCGCGCTACGTCTTCCGCGACCGGCACGTGCCGGCGCTCACCGTGGTCGAGTTGCGCCTGGCGGTGGCGCTCGCGATCCTGGGGCCGTGGCTCGCATGGCGGAAGCGCTCCGCGCTCGCGATCCGGCGCGAGGACTGGGGCTACTTCGTCGTGCTCGGTCTGTTCGGCGTGGCGGCGATGCAGGGCGCGTACTACTACAGCATCTCGGTGCTCGGGGTCGGGCTCGCGATCCTCATCCAGTACCTGGCGCCCTCGTTGATCGTGCTCTACGACGTGTTGCGCGGGGCGCGCGTGAGCGGCCGCACGTTCGCCGCGGCCGCGGCGGCGCTGGCGGGCACCGCGCTGCTGGTGGGTGACGTGGATCCGGTCGCGCTCCACGCCACGCCCCTGCAGTGGGCGATCGGCTTCGGGTCGGCGCTGGTGTTCGCGTTCTACATCCTGTTCTCGAAGCGTGCGCTGCGCCGCTACGCGCCCGAGACCATCCACTTCTACGGCTTCCTGGTGGCCGTCGCGTTCTGGGCCGTCATCACACCGCCCTGGCGCATCGCGGCCGCGGGCTACGACGCCAACACCTGGCTGCTGCTCATCACCATCGGGGTCGGCTCGGCGCTCGTCCCGTTCGCGCTCTTCTACGCCGGACTGCGGCGCCTCACACCGTCACAGGCCGGCATCATCGCCACGCTCGAACCGGTGATGGCGGTGCTCGCGGCGGCGATCTTCCTGCACGAGGTTCTCCGACCCCTGCAATGGCTCGGTGCGGGCGTGGTGCTCACGGCCTCGGTGCTGGCCTCGGCCCCGGGCCAGGAGCCGGCGCGCGAGCACGTCTGACCCGCTGCCACGCGGCGATCCGCCCTTCCTCCTGCACGTGAGAGGGTTGCGACGGAAGCCGAGCCACGCTATTTCGTGAGTCACGAAATAGCGTGAACCAACGACGCGGTGCAGAGGCTCAGCTCGCTTCGGCCAGATCCTCCTCCGGAGCGTGCAGCGCGCGCAGGCGGTCGCGCACGCGGTCGAGACGCATCGCGCTCACGGTCTCCACCGAGTAGCGCTCGTCCCACACCAGGTTCGCGCGCAGCCACACGCGCAGCTCGGGGAACTGCGACATGAGCGCCATGCCGGTGCGGCCCTTCAGCTCGCGCACGGCGCTTGCGACGCTCTGCGTGGGGCTCAGCCCGACCAGGACGTGCACATGTTCGGGCGCGGCGCAGGTCTCGACCAGCGTGTAGCCGCGCTCGGCACACGCCAGCTGGATCAGTTCGCGCAACGCGCGGATGTGCCGGTCCTTCAGCACCGGACGGCGGCCGCGCGTGCTCCAGGTCACCAGATAGTGCAGCTGGCTGCGATAGACGGGCTCCCACCCGCCCAGCAGCGCTTGGTTGATTTCGGGAGCCAGATTGCGTTCCACGGTTGTACCTCCTGTCGCCGCACTGAACATATGTGCAATTGAGGGGTTCGAAACTGGACTCGGAAGCCCTCGCTTCCGTGCTGCCTGCCTGTCCTGTGGAGGGGGGTCAGCGGCCGACGGTGCGGAGCACGCCCGTCACGACGCCGAGGATTCGGAAATCGGTGCCTGGTTCCACCCGGATGGGAGCGTAGTTCGCGTTCGCGGGGATGAGCTCGATGTGGTCCGCGTGCGGCCTGTAATACTTGACCGTGGCCTCGTCTCCCACCAGCGCCACCACCATGTCCCCGTTCGTTGCCTGCTCGCGCTGGCGCACCACGACGTAGTCGCCCTGGAAGACGCCGGCCTCGACCATGCTGTCGCCACGCACGCGCAGCGCGAACAGCCCGTCGGGGTCGCCGAACACCTCGTTCATCTCGAGCGCGCCGTCGAACGACTGCTCGGCGAGGTTGGGCTGGCCCGCGGCGATGCGCCCGAGGATCGGGATGCCGCCCGCGTGCGGTCGCGAGGTGAGGCCGGTGCCGCGGGAGACCTTGCTCTGGCGCTTCAGGTGGCCGGCCTTCTCGAGCATGGTGAGGTAGTAGCGCACGCCG
>CAYHRW010000036.1:7435-16310 GCA_964359105.1 uncultured bacterium | reverse complement strand
GGCGCACGGGAGCGTGGTGGCGCGGCGCGCGCGCGTGGGGCTCGTGGCGGCTGCGGCGGCGCGGGCGGCGGGCCGCGCCCGCGCCGCGACGGCCGGGACCAGCGCGCGGCCGTGGCTCCGGCACTGGGTCCGCGTGCTGGTGCCCGCGGCGGCGGTGGCGGCCGCGCTGCTCGTGCTGTGGCCCCGGCCGTCGGGCGACCACGTGCTGGTCCGCGACCTGCGGCTGCTCCCCGCATCGCAGATGCGCGGCGGCAGCGAGGCCGGCTGGCACACCGGCGACGCCTTCGTGCTCCGCTTCGATCTCGCCGCGCCCGCGCAGCCCGTGGTCTTCCACGCGGGCCCCTCCGGGGAACTCGCGCTCCTCTATCCCGAGGATCCGGGCGCTCCGCTCGAGAAGTCACCAGCAGGGCCGGTGACGCTCCCGCCCGAGGCGGGAGGCGTCGCGTGGAGGTTCGAGGGCGAGCCGGGCGCGGAGACCTTCGTGGTGGCCGCGCGGTCCCGGCCGGCGCCCGGCCTGGCGGAGCTGCTCGCGCAGGCGCGCGCGCTCCCCGCGACGGACCGCTCCGCCCGGGTGAAGGCGCTGCGCGAGCTGCTCGAGAAGCGCGTGGGACCGGTGCAGGCCATCGAGGTCACGCACCTGCCCTGACGGCCGGGTCAGCGCTCGCGCGTGCCGATCAGGACGAACGCCGCCCAAGCCGACGGCTCGGCGTGCGACGCCGCGCGCGGGCGGCGGCCGACCCCGCGGGCGGCCTGCTCTTCCGGCGGCGTCGCGGCCGCCGCATCCCCGCCGCTCCCGCCGAGGAACGCGAGCTTGGCGCCGCGCAGCGCCGCGGCCGGGGTGGCCCCGCGGCTGAGCCGCCCGTAGAACTCCGCCATGAAGTCCGCGGTCGCCGCGTCGTCCACCTTCCAGAGACTCACGAGCAGGTTCCGGGCTCCGGCTAGGCGGAACGCGCGTGAGAGGCCGATGAGTCCCTCGCCGCGGAGCAGTGCGCCGCGCCCGCTCTCGCACGCCGAGACCGTGGCGAGATCCAGGTCGTAGCTCCGCTCGAGCACCTCATAGGCCTGCACCAGGCCATCGTCTGGAGGCGGGTGGCCGTCGCCGGCGACGTCGGGTGCCAGCACGATGCCCGAGAACTTGGGGTGACGGTCGTCCACGAATGCGTGCGCCGCCACGTGCAGGATCGGCGCGTCCGCCGCCTCCGTCAGGAAGCGCGCCTCGGTCGCATCGGCTCCGACGTGGATGCGGGCGCCGGGGTAGAGCGCCTGGAGCGCGAGGACCTCGCGCCGCGCATGCGGCAGCGGACCGAGCGAAGGCAACGTCCCGGGATCCAGCGAGCGCCGCGCCAGCAGGGCCGAGGTGTCGCCGACCGCCGGGTCGCCGAACGCCACCAGCGGGACCCGCGTCCTTCCGGCCGGCCGGCGCGGCCCGAGGTGCGGCGGGTTGAACAGCAGCGTGGCCGAGGTCGCGTACACGACCTCGCTCAGCTCCACCACGTGCCGGCGCACGCCTGCGGCGTCGAGGACCAGCAGCGCTTCGAACGGCACGTAGTGCAGCGCCGCATCGGGGATGACGAACAGCGTGCGGGGCGGGTGCTCCGCCAGCCGGCAGGGGCCGAGCAGCGTGTCCGCCAGCGCCCGGGCCAGCGTGCGCCAGCCGGCCGAATCGCCGCGCTCGATCCGGGAGGCGAGCGCTTCGGCGCGGCGCGCGATCGCCGCTTCGTCCCACGGCAGCCGGTGCACCTGGGTCCGCCCCGGGCGCACGTCGAAGAGCAGCGTGGCGTCGTCCCGCCCGACCATGAAGGCGATGAGCCGCTCGCCGGGGCCGAGCGCGCGCTCCACGCGTGCCGCCGTGACCGGAGGCAGCACTCCGGTCTCGCGGGCGTATGCGGGGGCCTCGCGCTCGACGCGGCGCTCGAGCTCGGTCCATGCGCCCTTCAGCGAGTCCGAGCGCGACTCGAGGGCGCGCAGCCGCCGCGATCGCTGGCCGGGGCTGGTCGAATACTCGCGCCACAGCTCGCCCTGCAGCGCGGTGAGCTCCGACTCCACGCCCTCCAGCCTGCGGGCCAGTCCCGGGGACACCTTGTGGCGCAGCCCCGGCGAGTCCACCCCGAACAGCGCCCGCATCTCCTTCGCGCGGCTGCGCTCCATGGTGGCGAAGGCGGCGCGCGGGCTGCCGGAGCGCGCGTGGGCCCACGCCAGCGCGACGTAGGCGTCCTGGAACGTGGACTGGAAGCCGCTGCGCTCCTCGCTGGCGCCCGCGCTGGCCCGCGCTCCTTCGAACCAGCGCAGCCCGGCCTGGAGCGCGGCGATCGCCTCGCGCCCGCGTCCGGCCGCCAGGAGCGCCGGGCCGAGCACGATCTGGACGTAGGCTTCGCGCTCGCGCCCCGCGAACCGCCGCGTGACCAGCAGGGCCTGCTCGAGAGCGGCCAGCGACGGCTGGACCTCGTGCCGTTCGAGGTGGACCCGCCCCTTGAGCGTGAGCACCCGGGCCAGGTTCGAGGAGTCCGGGAGTTCGGGCAGCCGCGCGATGGCGCTGTCGAGCACCGCGAGCGCCTCGCGCGTCCGCCCCAGCCGCTCGAGCGCTTCGGCCTCGGCCTGCCACAGCCCCCACAGCGTGCGCGGCTCCACCTGCCGGGCGAGCTGCTGGCCCTCGCGCGCGGTCCGCAGCGCGCCTTCGTCGTCCGCGAGCGCGCTCAGGATGCGGGACTGGAGCGCCAGCAGGTAGGTCTCCGAGCGCCGCTGCCCGGACTCCCGTGCCGCCCGCAGGCCTTCCTCCGCGAGCGGCCGGGCGCGCGCCGCGTCACCGAGATCGGTCTCGAGCGTCGCCAGGTGGAGCAGGATGACGCTCAACCGGGTCTTGAGATCGCGGGCGCGGCACATCGCCAGCGCCTGCTCGAAGCGCGCGCGGGCGGCGTCGAAGTTCCCGAGCAGAGCCTCGACCGCGCCCAGCTTGTCGAGCGTTGCCACCTTGGAGTCCGGGTCCGCGCCCGCCCGCTCGAGCACCGCGAGGCCCGAATCCGCCTGGTCGCGCGCCTCCCGGTACCGCCCCGACGCCAGGCAGGCGCTGGAGAGGTTGTCGTAGGCGTTGGCGATGATCGCGGTGCGGCCGGTGCGGATCGCCCGCGGCAGCGCGCGGGTCGCGATCTCGAGCGCCTGCGGGTGCGCCCCGAGGGCCTGCTGGACGAGCCCCGTGCCCAGCAGGGCCTGGACCTCCTGCGCGCTGTCGCCGAGCGCACGGGCCGCTTCCATCGCGCTCCGGTAGCGCTCGAGAGCTTCGTCGAGCGCGCCCTGCTGCTTGAGCGAGCCGGCCATGAGCCGCTGGCAGTTGACGAGCTGGTAGCTCGGGCCGAGCGGCGCCAGCTTCGCGGCCGCCTCGCGCAGCATCTCGACCGCCCCGGCCTCGTCGCGGCGCGCCAGGAAGGACCCGCGGTGGATCAGGACGTCCGCGATCGCGGCCGGGTTGCCGCTCGACCGGGCCAGGCTGTCGGCGGCCGCGAGATCCGCGGTCATGCGGGCGACATCGCTGCGATCGCGGTTCTTGGTGACCTTCCAGAGCGCGGCGCGGCTGGCGTCGGCCGCGCGCTCCGCGGCGAGGTAGCGGTCCCGCGCGCGGTCGAAAGCCACGCGCCCCGCGGCCCCGTGCCGCAGGGCGAAGTGGATGGTCCCCGCCTCGACCTGGAGTCCCACCGAGTCCGGTGCGGCGTCCGCGCGCCGCAGGACTTCCCGGGCGCGCGAGGTGTCGTGGACCGCGATCCAGACCCCGCGCAGCCAGTGGCCGAGGAAGCTGGTCTCGTCCTCGCGGATCAGGCGCTCCGCCAGCGCGAGCGCCGAGTCCGGCGCCGCATCAAGCAGCGCGTCGGCCGCGACGTAGCGGTCCCAGAAGGCCGCAGGCCCGCGCGGCGCCCCGGCGGGCCCGTCCGCCGCCGCCGCGGAGGCGAGCAACGAGGCCACCATCGCGAGAACGGCGAACGGGCGGGATCCCTGGCCGGCGTGCGCGGGAGCGCGGAGGATGCGCGCGGGGAAACCACCGGGTAGAGGGCGGGGGAGGACCATGCGACACCTCCTGGTGGACGTGGGTCCGGAAGACGGGGGGGACCTTACCACCCGAGCCGGCGGCGGGCGAAGCGCTGTCCGCCCGTGCGCGCTGCAACTTTCCGCCCCGCGTCCCCCGTGTTCATTGCGCACTGATTTCCGCAGACCCGCGAATCCCGTGTCCGTCCAGGTTCCCGGGCGGGGCGCGCGGCGCGGACTCCAGGCGGAGGAGAAGACCATGGCACGAGTGCTCGGTCCCCGAGGGGGGGTCGCTTCCGTTGTCTCGTCCGCGCGCGTGGTGGGGCGCGCTGCCGCCGCTCGCCGGCTGTCGCGCGCCTGGCTCGGGGCGGCGGCCCTGACGGTGCTGTGCGCCGCAGCCGCCACGCCCCAGGGGCGGCCGGCACTGCTCGCCGTCAAGCCCGCCACCGGCCCGCCTGGGACCGTGCTGACCGTCACCGGCAGCGGCCTCGGCGCTTCTCTCAGCACGCGGCGCCTGGTCCTTACGGCCGCCGAGCCCGGCAGACCGGGCACCGCGGTCAAGCTCGAGGTGCTGCGCTGGACCGCGACGCTGGTGCGCGCGCGCATCCCGCGCGACGCCACGCTGCGCGGCGCCGCACTTCACGTCGCGCTGCTCGACCCGCGCGGGCGCGAGCTGGCGCGCTCGTCCGATGCGTTCGCGCTCAAGTCGTCCGCCGGGGACGGCGCGGAGCGCGCCGCCACCGTGACCCCTGCACCGCAGCCGGGCACGAGCGCGGGGCCGCGCCCGGTAGGCGAGCCGGGCCAGGCGCCGCAGGTCGTGCCGAAGGCCCCGCCGCTCAGCATGCGGACCGGCACGACCACGGCCCGCGCGAGTCAGCTCGCTCCCGGCACCGGCTCGCGCGCCGCGCTCGGCGGACCCTGGAGCAGCGGCGTGCTCGCCGGCGCGCGGCTCGGACCCTACCAGGCCGCGGACCTGGTGGGCCCGCTGGCGCGCGGGCATTTCTACCGCGCCACCGGGCTGGTGCTGGCGGGCGGCGGATCCAAGGGCGCGTTCCAGGTCGGCGTGCTCAAGTACCTCTACGAGCACCAGCCGGACTTCAAGCCCGCGATCATCACCGGCACGTCGGTGGGCTCGCTCAACGCCGCCAAGCTCGCCGAGGGCGACGACCGGGTGATCCCGGGCATGGTCGCGCTGTGGCGCGGGATCCGCAGCAACGAGGACATCTTCGTAGACTCCCCGGCGTTCACCGACTTCGTGGCGAAGATCGACGAGGACATCGAGGACTTCCAGGACGCCCTCACCGCCGGCCACGTGCTCGGCTTCCTGTTCCCCGGCGTTGGCACCCTGGTCTCGGCCGGACTCGCCGAGGGCAACAGGCCAGAGCCCGGGCCGTGGATGCGGCGCCTCGACCGGGTCGAGAGCCTCGGTGACCAGTCGCCGCTGATCCGCACGCTGCGCGCCAGCCTCGATCCCGAGAAGATCGCCAACTCGGGGATCAAGCTGCGGGTCGCCACCGTGGCGCGCGACAAGGGCGTGCTGCGCTATGTCACCGAGGGCGGCGACGTGGTGGATACCCACGACGTCCCGATCACGCGCGGGCGCTACAGCATCTTCGCCGGGGGCGCGGTGGCCGCGGGCTCCGGGCAGCGCCTCGATGTCATGATGATGCGGCGCCGGGACGAGCAGGGGGGGCCCGATCACCCGCGCGATCCCCCGCCGGAGCCGGACACGCGCCCTACGATCGTGGACGGCGTGATCGCATCCTCGGCCATCCCGCTGGTGTTCGGCCCCTGCCTGATCGCCGGTGAGCACTACTGGGACGGGGCGATCCGCGAGGACGTCCCCATCCGCAAGGCGCTGGAGCTCGGCGCCACCGACCTGGTCATCGTCCTGACCTCGCCGCGCAGGTACGCCCCGGCCTCGCTCGCGACCCTGCCCGAGGATTTCAACGTCACTCCGGTCAAGCGGATGATGCAGTCCATGGACATCATGGCCGACCAGGTGTTCCAGGACGACATCAACGGCGTGCTCGACCAGCTCGACCTGCTCCACGAGGCGGTGGGGCAGGGCAGCGCATGGCGCGTCCGGTCCTTCCCGCTGCCGCGCGACCCGCTCACCATGAAGCCGTTCATGATCCCCTACTACACCGTGATCGAGCCGCCCTTCGCGCTCGGCGACGTGACCGCCTTCGAGCCCGAGATCATCTCCGCCAACCTCGAGCTGGGCGAGATCGTCGCCCGGCACGCGTTCCTGAACCCGCCCGACCCGCGGCAGGAGCGGGCCGACATCATCGCCTTCATGAACCGCCAGATCGCGTACTGGGAATCCCAGAAGCAGCATCGCTACGACGCACAGGAGTGGAAGGAGCGCTTCTCGAGCAAGCTCCGCCAGTACAACAACTCCAGCGCCGAGCCGCGGCGCGAGCGCGTGGACCCGGCGCGGTAGCGGTCCAGCCGTGCGCCCCGCGCGAAGCGCGAGAGAGGAGACCCGATCACCATGCTTCGACGGAATGCGTTCCCGGCGCTCGTGACAGCGCTGGCGGCAGCGGCGCTGCTCGCGCTGCCGCCGGGCGCGCGCGCCTTCGACACCGGCCACCACTACGACCTGACGCGCGAGGCGCTGGCCGAGGAGGGATTCGGAAACACCGCGATCCAGATCGTCCAGGTGGAGAACTGGCTCACCGACTACTACAGCAGCCAGCCGCTCCAGCCCGCCATGGGCGACGAGCTGGCGAGGATGCACTTCGACAACCTGTTCACCACCGGGCAGGTCCGCAACTACTGGGGCCGCCTCGCCATCAACACGCGGGCCGCGGTGCAGCAGGCGGCGCGCGACCGGGACGTCCTCGCGCTGCTGACGCTGCTCGGCTGCTCGCTGCACGCGGTGCAGGACTTCTACACCCACTCCAACTGGGTCGAGACGCACCAGCCGCCGCCGGTGGCGGGCTGGCACGGCTTCCGCACCGAGACCTGGTTCGACGATCCACCCGGGCCGCGCACGCCGAATCTCTACACCGGCTCCTATCCCGATCTGGGGCCGGGCGGCGTCGAGCTGCACGGCGACTACGACAGCGGGATGAACCACGATTCCTACGTGCAGCCGCGCTGGGCGCCGGCGTACGTGTTCGGCTACGCCGCGTCCCGGCGGTGGGTGAACGCCGTGCACGGGTGGGTGGAGGAGGCCCGGCCCGGCTTCTGGCGGAGCGCCCGGACCTACGTGGTGAGCGGTGGCGACCGCGAGGACCTCGATTACGACCTGCGCGCGGTCTACCGGCTCTCCGAGTGGATCAACGTCGCGGGCGGGAACGGCCACTGGAAGGGCAATGGCAGCGGCAGCGTGGAGTTCGAGACCTTCGCGCTCGCGTGGAGCGCAGCGCATGACTCCCGGTTCGTGAAGCAGTTCAAGGAGCGCCATATCTACCGGCAGCTGACCGACGGGCTCACCGGGGACCAGGCGCCACCGTCCGATCCGCCCGCCATCCCGCGCCTCACGTTCCGGCGCAAGGCGGTGATGCTGCGCACGACGCACGTCGAGGAGAAGGACGACGTCGCGCTGCTCGAGCAGGTGATCGACTCGCCGGGCGGCCGGGCCGACTTCTACGCGAAGGTGACGATCGCCGGCCAGACCTTCGTCGAAGCCATGCAGGGCGACCGCTCCAGCATCAACCCGCACTGGACCACGATCACCTTCGTGCCCGCCGCCACCCGCGAGGTGTCCATCCGCTACGCGCTCTGGGACGAGGATGGTGGCACCCGCGGCGACGACGACCACTGCGACATCAACCCGGCGAAACACAACCGAGACCTCGAGTTCACCTTCGCGCTCGACAGCCACCGCTGCTCGGGCGACGTGACCGGCATCCACGACGGCGCAGCGCAGGTGTTCCGGTCGGCCGGCCGGAAGCCGCAGGACGACCGGGCGGTGGTGGAGTTCTTCGTCACCGCGTTCGACCTGCGCTAGGCGCGCCGGGCACGACCCGGCTTCCGCCCCAAGGAGGATCCCGTGCACGATCACCGGCTTCATCTCGTCACCGCCGTGCTGCTGGCGCTGGCGCTCAACGCAGGACAGCCTGCCGCCCAGACGCCGCGCGCGCCCGGCGCGGCGCGGAGCGTCGGCCGCCCCGCTCTGTCTCCCGCGCCCGCGGGACGTCTTCCGACCGCGCTGGTGAGCGACTTCGAGATCGCTCCTCAGCGCGACCAGGCGAGCGTGGCGCTTCAAATCGGCGGGCCGGGGCTCTATTCCGCCGAGATCAGCTTCGAGTGTCGCGATTCGCGGCGCACCCACGACCGGGTGGCACTCGGAGTCCGCAGCCAGCCGCGGCCGGGCCGCACGGAGACCGCCCCGGGGCGACCGCGGCGCTGGTTCGGCACCGAGCGCACGCTCGAGCCCGGCACCAGCTACCGGTTCTCGTTCTGGGTGGACGCCGGGATGCTCGCCCAGCTCGACGCCTCGCGCATCCTGTCGTTCGTGGTCTCGCGCAAGGACACCGCGCGCCTGGTGGTTGAGAGCACGGTGGACGAGTTCGCGCCGCAACAGCGCACCGCGATCACGCTGCCGCGCATCGTGGGCCGCGTGCACTTCCGCACGCCCGCGCCGATCGCGGCGGCGGCGAGCGCCGGCGGCCGCGCGCTGCCGATCACGCTCGACGCGGGGACCGTGGTCCACTACCGGGTGCAGGTGGACTTCCCGCGCCCCGGACCGCGCAGCCGGCCCACCGCGCTCGCCTGCGCGTTCCGCCTGCCGCTGCTCGAGGGCCGGCGCAACGCCGATGTCGGCGGCGTGCTGCTCCGGGACGGCCGCCGGGTGACCGCCAGCCAGGTGACCCAGTCCGGCGCCTACGAGTTCGTGACCAGCCCGTCGCTC
>CAYHRW010000036.1:0-7425 GCA_964359105.1 uncultured bacterium | reverse complement strand
CGCTCGAGTTCTCGCGTGATGTCAACAGCCGGAAACGGCTGCCGACCCTGGAGGACTGGACGAAGTTCAAGGCCAACGGGCTGTTCGCGGCGATCGACGGCTTGCAGGCGATCGCGGCCGAGGCCAGCTTCGCGCTCACCGGCGGCGACACGCCGCCCGAGTACTTCGTGGCAGAGCTGGAGAAGATCGATCTGAGCGCCGTGCCCGACGAAGGCGATGGCCCGCTCAGGCTCCACGTGCGGAGCGCGGCGGTGGCGGCCGCCGAGGAGGAAGCCCAGGGAGTGACGCCGGACGACCTGCCGGCGGACGCGGTGGCCCAGCAGCTCGACGCGGTGGTGATGGTCCCGCATTCCGGCGGGTCGGCCGGGACGGTGCTCGCGCACCTGCCGCTGCTGGTGCTCCCGGACACGGCGCTGGCGCGGCTGAGCTCGCTGGCGATCGCCGCCGACCCGCACTACTTCCACGAGATGGGAGTGGGGGAACAGGTGGATTACATGCTGTTCGACACCGGGCTCTTCGGGATGATCAAGGCGGTCTGGGAGAAGGACCCCAAGGCGTTCGTCGAGAACCTGATCACGTTCGTCGGCGAGTCGAGCAAGCAGCGGGCGCAGGATCCCTACCGCTCGTTCGGGGTGCACGCGTTCCAGTCCACGAGCCCGCAGGGCTGGGGGCTCGAGGGCCACCGCCAGCCCTACAGCCTGACCAGCGGCGAGGCGAGCCTGGTGGAGCTGGTGGACGTCCAGGCCACCAGCGGGGAGCCGCGTGCCGTGGCGCTCGCCACCGCTCTCCGTCCCGGCGCGAACTCGGGGCGCAGCCACACCGCCACGCTGCGGGTGCGCAAGGTGCCGGGCGTGTTCGTGGACGGCGCTTCGGTGCGGGTCACGGGGCTCAAGCTCAACCAGGACTTCAACGGTCACCTGAGCGTCTGCGTCGGCATCCTCGGCGACGAGGGCGGACGCCGCCGCAGCTCGGGGCAGGGGCTCAACATGGAGAGCGCCGCGGTGGGCACCCCCTACGCGTTCTGGGCGAACCGCATCCGCGAGCGCGGGCCCTATCGCCTGCGCGCCGGTGCGCGGCAGGCGATCCAGTTCGACGCGGTGGACTTCAGCGACCCCGATCGCGACGTCGAAGGACTGTGGGAGCAGCTGAGCCACACCTACGGCGCCTGGGCGGGCCTGCGGGTGCGGATCACGCTCGACCGGCAGCCGGGGCGGACGGTGAGCGTCGCCGACCAGGGCGTGGCGATGATCTACCCGTACGACTACCTGCTCGGGGAGCGCGCGGCCTCGGCGCCCCGCGACGGCGACTGGGTGGTCATCCGGGAGTGGTTCCCGGTGCACAGCGACGTGCTGGACGAGGTCGAGCTGGAGGTGCGTCTCCGGGCCACGGCGCGCAGGTTCGTGCCGACGACAATCCGCGCGACCACCGCGCGGCCGCGGGGCTCGGGGCAGCGCTGAGCCCGGCCCTCCGGGGAGATCCCGGGAGCGCCGCTGCAACTTCCGGCCCCGGCCGGACCGTCTTGGTACGCGACGGCCGGTGGCCGGCCGGACCGGAACACGGCAGGCACCCACGCGGAGGACGGCCATGAAAAGAATCGTCGGCATCGGACTGCTCGTCCTTCTCGGGCTGGCGCCCCTGGCGGCGCCTGTCTCCGCTGCGGGCATGTGGATCGGGCGGGTCTGGCCGCGCGAGGTGCAGCCAGGCCGCACGCTGCACATCTATGGGGACCATTTTGGACGGTCCCGGGGCGGCAGGATCCCGGCGATGATCCGGAGCGGCAATGGACGGATGATCCGCCTGCGCACCTCATCGTGGAGCCGCCGCCACATCGTCGCGGATCTGCCCGACCGGCTCAGGCCCGGCGGCTATCGCGTGCTCATCTACTACGACGACTCGTACGCGACCAGCAGCAACGTCGTGCGCGTCGAGGTCACGCCATGAGATCGCGGCGCCGGGACCCGGCGGTGCCAAGTCGCGACGGCGGCCGCCCGGGCGCGGGGCCGCGCAGGGATCGGGGCCCGGGAGGGCCGGGGGCCGGAAGCCCGGCGCCCTCCGGCCGACCCTGCAACTTTCTGCTCCCTGCGGCGGTCTTCGTGGCAACCGCCTCCCCGCCCATCAACTCCGCTCGCCTGCGCGAGCCAACAAGGAGGATTCGCCATGATTCGCACAGCCACATCGGCAGTCGTCCGCCTCGCCCTGCTCCTGGCCCTGGCCGCCGTCCTGCGCCCCGCGCCGGCCGCGGCCGAAACCTGGACCAACTACCTGGTCGTGACCGCCACCAAGGTCGTCCTCTCGGACGATCAGGACGACGTGCAGAACGGTGAGATCCAGTACGCGGCCGCGGTCGCGACCGGCGACCGCGGGCATGACCCCATCGTCACGCAGACCGTCGGCTTCCCGATGGAGCTGTGGTACGAGGCCGAGGGGAACGGCGTGAACAGCGTGTACATGTCCCCGGCGCGCCAGGGCCTGCCGATCTTCTGCTTCCCCGAGAGCCAGATGGGCGAGGATCTGGCCATCACGCTGCACATCTTCGACGACGACGCGACCCCGGCCGCCTTCATCGTGGCGCACGACCTCGCGCGCCACGCGGGCACGGCGGTGGCGACCGCCATGGCCGGCCCCGCGGTCGGCGCGCTCGTCAAGGTGGTCTCCGACGAGGTGCACCGGCAGATCGTGGAGGGCTCCGACCGGGACATCGTGGACCGCGTGATCTTCGGGCTCGGGAAGGCGGACCACTTCGGGATGGGCCAGGGCGGGAACTACCAGAACGACGTCATCGGCGAGAAGGGCAAGGCTACGGTCAGCTTCGACGTGCGGCGCGTCCGGGTCTCCGATGCCTACAAGGACTGGTGCGTGGGCGTGTCTCTCGACAAGGTCAAGATCATCGAGGACGCCGACCCCGGCCTGAAGGGCGACGGGGAGATCTACATCCGCGCGCGCGTGGCCTACGGGTTCACGGGCAACGACAACGCGATCTACGAGCAGAGGACCAAGCAGCTGCCGTCGAACGGCGGCACCGTTGAGGTGGACGCCGGCCACAGCTTCCCGCTGCAGGACGCGCGCGCCAAGACCCTCTACGTCAACAGCGCGAGCGGCGGGAGTTGCACCGGGCTGCCGCCGTTCCTCTACGTCGAGGTGTGCGTGTTCGAGGACGACGACGAGGACTCCGACGACGTGATCGGCGTGCTGCCGGTGTGCGTGAACAACTGGTGGATGCGGCACCACCCCGGCGCCACGCAACTCACCTACCGCGTCCGGGGCGCCGACTCCGACGAGAAGGCCGAGATCACGCTCACCATCAACGTCTACAGACCGGCCGCACCACACTAGCGGCGGCCGCGGGCGGGCGGGCGGCCGGGAACGGGGGGTCCCCTGCTCCCCGGCCGCCACGGCCGCATCCCGCGCCGGGAATGAGAGGGTCGTGATGCCGAGACACTGGGTCACCTTGCTGGGCGCGGCGCTCCTGTGCGCGCCCGCCGCCGGCGCGCAGGCGGGCGGCACCGTGGCTTCCATGCGGACGGTCGCCGTGCTGCCCTTCCAGGATCAGAGCGGGACGGGCGCGCCGGCGGCCCTGGGCGAGAGGATGGCCCGTGAGCTCCAGCAGCGGCTCGCCGCGGGCGATGCGTCCCTGCTGCCGAAGGTGATTGCGGCGGGCCCGGGCGGCGCGCCGGCGCTGGATCTCACCGTTCCCCAGCTGGCGGCGCTCGGCCGCGACCACGCGGCGCAGGTGCTGGTGCGCGGAGGACTGCTGCGGGCCAGCGCCGAGACCTCCGGCTCCGAGGTCGCGACCACCGTCGAGCTTTATGCTGACGTGCTCCAGGTGGAAGGCGGCTCGCTCGTGACCGTGCGCGGCGCGGGGTCCGCGACCGAGCGCGCCGGGGGCGGCGTACGCCTGTGGGGCACCGGCGACGTGAGATCCGGGGCGTTCGAGCAGTCGGCTGTGGGCCGCGCGCTCGCGGCCGCGGTCGTGGACTTGGCCGCCGCCGTCCAGTCCGCGCTCGGCGCAGCGCAGGAGGCGGGGCCCGCGGCCGCGGGGCCGGCCGAGGAAGTCACCGAGACCGGGAGCGCGGGAGGCGAGACGCTGGCCGGTGCCGGCGCGAGCGCGCAGGCCGACGCCGCGGAGGCCGCGGCCGACGTGGAGCTGCAGCAGCTCGTGGCGCAGGCGGAAGAAGTCCTCAACAGCGGTGCGGGCAGCGAGCAGCAGGCGGCCGCGCTCGATCAGGCGCTGCAGAACCTGGAGGCCGCGCTTCAGACGAAGGCAACCGCGCTCGAGAACCAGGAGGACGCCGGGGCCGCCGCGGAGCAGGTGGCGACCGCGCGCGCCGGGCTCGAGGCCACGGTCGGCGCCATCCTCGATCAGGACGCCGCGGCGGGCGAAGCCGCGGGCGCGGGCCTGGCCGAGATGCCGGTCTCCGGCGCTGCGCGCGCCGACCTGCTCGAGCGCGCCAACCAGCTCGTGGACGGCACGCTCGGCCTGCTGCAGAAGATCCAGATGCTGCGCGCCGAGCTGAGCGGCCTCAGCGAACAGCAGGCGCAGGGAGCGCTCGACGTCGCCCCGTACGACGAGAGCGGCTACGGAGCCGCGGCGCCGGGTCCCGCGGCCGGGGTGGAGAGTGGCGGCGAGCCCTTCGCGGATGTTGCCCCCGCGGAGGAGGAGCCGGGCGAGGTGGAGGGAGTGGTCGAGGAGCAGGGGCAGCCGGTCGCGGGCGCCGTGGTCACCGACGAGGTGACGGGTGAGAGCGCGACCACCGGCCCGGACGGCTCCTACACCCTGCAGGGACTCCCTCACGGGACACTGGCCCGGCTGCTGGTGTTGCGGGGCGGCCGCAGGGTGGGCGGCGGGACGGTGGGTGTGAAAGCCGGTCGCGCCGCGATCGCGGACTTCGCGCTGCGGGCAGGCCGGGTGGGCCGCCCCGACAGCGTCGGCGCCCGCGCGCGCATCATGGCCTCGGCGGTGGCGTTCGCTCCCGCTCTCCGTGACGGCGGCACGCTGCGCGGCGTGGTGCGGGACGCGCAGGGGCATCCGGTGCCGCACGCGCTGGTGCGGCTCGACGGACGCGTGGCGGCGCGCACCGACGCGCGCGGCGCCTATACCTTCACCCGCGTCCCGGTCGGAGACCACCAGCTCGTGGTGCAGCGCAGCGGGCTCAAGCTCAAGTCGCAACGCGTCCGGGTCGAGGCCCACCGCCGCAACGAGGCGCTGGTGCGCTACGCCGCGGCCGACGCGGCGCCGCGTCGCACGCTACACGTGGTGGTGCGCGGCGCCGGCACGCTGCTGAGCGGCGTGATCCGCGACCGGGAGGGCCGGGCGCTGGCGGCCGCGCGGGTGTCCGCCGTCCCCGTCGCGGCGGCAGGACGCGCCGCCGCGGTCCGCTCGCGGTCCGACGGCCGATATTCGCTGCGCGACCTCAGGCCCGGGAACTACCGCGTGCTGGTCACCCGCACTGGATACGCGCCGACACGCCAGGGCATCGCGCTCCGGGCGGGACATCCCGAGAAGCGCGACTTCCGGCTCGAGCCCTCGGGCTCGCAGCTGGTGCGGGCGCTGACGAGCACGCGGCGGACCACCGCGGCGCGATCGGGAACCGCCACACCACGATCGGGAACCGCCACGCCGCGATTGGGAACCGCCACGCCACGATTGGGAACCGCCACGCCGCGATCGGGAACCGCCACGCCACGATCGGGAACCGCCACGCCGCGCGCCACCGCGGCAGGCTCCGGCAGCGTGCTGGGTACGCCGCGCTCCGCGTCGGGCGCCGCCAAGGAGACCACGGGCTCGCAGGCGAACGCGCAGGCGGGCACCGCGGTCGCGCGGGTCGTGGCGCGGGGGCAGCGCACGGCCCCGGAGCGTCACTCCGCCTCGGGCCACCCGGGAAGCATCACGGTCACGGCCCAGGACCAGCGCAGCCGGCCGGTCGAAGGCACGGTCGTCATCACCCGGAACGGCCGGAAGATCGGCTCGTGCGCGACGGTGGCTGGCCGGTGTGCGGTGCACGGGCTCGAGCCGGGACCCTGCACGGTGAGCTTCACCGCGATCGCTGGTCACCGCGCCAGCAAGCGGGCGACGGTGCGCGCGGGGCTCGACGTCCGCGTGCGGCTGATCGTCCAGCGCTGAGCCGCGAGCGGGGCGGGTGGCTCGCGGCCCGGGCCCGCCGGCCACGAGCCGCGCGGCCGGCATGGTCAGCGCGTCCCGCCCGGTCGCTCCGGCCCGCCTCCGGGCGGGGTCTCGCTCCCATTCCCGCCCTTCGCGCCGGCGTTCTTCCCGCATCCGCAATCGCCGCACTTGTGGTAGGGCGGCGGGGGCAGCATGTCGTAGGTGATGCGGTGCTCCTGGCCCTCGCTGTCGCGCACCCACACCGCCTCGTGATAGACCTCGGTGCGGATCACGCGGCACACGCCCTTGCCGGTCTTCAGCTCGGCGCCGACCGGGGGCAGCCGCTCGACGCTGTCGCGATACTGCGCCAGCTCGTACGACAGGCAGCACATCAGCCGGCCGCACGCGCCCGAGATCTTGCTCGGGTTCAAGGCCAGTTGCTGCTCGCGCGCCATGCGCAGCGTCACGGGGTGGAAGTCCCGGAGCCAGGTCGAGCAGCAGAACGGCCGCCCGCACGGCCCGCAGCCGTCGAGCCGCTTGGCCTGGTCGCGCACGCCGATCTGGCGCAGCTCGATGCGGGTCTGGAAGCGGGCCGCCAGGTCCTTCACCAGCTCGCGGAAGTCCACGCGGTGCTCGGCCGAGAAGTAGAACGTGATACGGTGCCCGCTGAAGGCGGACTCGACCTCCGAGAGGTCCATCTTCAACTCGCGGATGCCGATGCGCTCGCGGCAGTATTCGAACGCCTCGCGCTCGCGCACCTGCAGGCGGTCCTCGACGTCGAGGTCCTCCTCGGCGGCCTTGCGGATGATCTCGCGCGTGACGTTGCCGGGCTTCCTGAGCGCGATCAGCGTCGGGTCCCGCAGGAGCACTTGGCCGATGCCTTCGCCGTGCTCCGCCTGGACGATGACCTTGTCGCGCAGCGCCAACCGCAGGTTGCGGGAGTTGAGGAAGTAGTCCCGGCGCGATCCGCGCAGGGCGACCTGCACGATCTCGGTCATCGTGGGCCTCTATGGACGGGCGGGACCCGTCCCTGGCCGGCCGGGGGGCCGGCTCTTCCAGACATGGGTGTCCGGCGCCGCGGGGTGCCCACCTGACGTGGGTCCGGGGCCGGCTATGTGGAGAGCCCTCGGCGACCGAGGGCTCTGGATGACCGGAAGGATAGCGCACCCGCGCGCGTGATGCATCAGGTTGCGAGGGGGCTTGAGGTGGCCGGCCGGCGGGCCCGGCCGGGGCCCGTTCGCCCGTCACGAACCTGCCTTTCTGGCGTAGAATGCGGCCTCCCGCGTGCGGCGCCCCGGCGCCCGGCCGCCACGCCCCGGGCCAAC
>CAYHRW010000035.1:10462-16556 GCA_964359105.1 uncultured bacterium | reverse complement strand
GTCGCCGCCCACATCGGTCGGGAGCACGTCGCGCCGGCCGCAGCCGGCGATGAGGACGGTCAGGGAAAGGACGGCAACGATTCGGGAGACACGCTCACGGGCAATCACGGCCCACCTCCGTTCACGGGTCGTCGCTGCTCCACTCCCTTCGATTGTGGCACCGGGAGCGCCGGGGTTTCCACCGCGAAGTCGGGTGGCATCCGGCAGGCGGGATGGTCCGGACGTATGCCCGGCCGGGACCATCCACGGCCCGCGTCGCCGATCTAGATGTACATCCTGAGCCGCGGCCACAGCTCCCGGAGCGGCATCCGGAGCCCCCGGCCCACCCAGATCGGCAGGCCGCGCTCGTAGGGCATGCAGTGCTCGCAGCGCACCGAGTCGGCGAGGGTCACGCTGCGGAAGTTCGCCTCCTGGTCGGCACGGCTGCCCCCCAGCACGATCAGCACCTCGCCGGTCACGCCGCGCGGGCCCCACAGCCAGTAGCTGTTGTGCCCCGAGAGCGCGGGCGGCAGGCCCCAGCGCGGGCCGAAGTAGTCGATCGCTCCGGCCTCGCCGTAGTTGTCGGCGTAGATCCCGCATTGCGCGCGCTCCTCGGGCGGCAGGCCGTGATAGACGCGCGCCACGCGCTCGGCCATCTCCTCCCAGCCGAACATGTCGGCGTAGTGCTGCGGCAGCTCGGCCTCCGCGGTGCGTTCCTGCGAGCGCGTCCGGATGCCCAGCGCGCGCTGGTAGTCGATGAACACCTCCACCGGGAGCACCGGCAGGCCCATCGGGACGACGGGGGCACCGAGCAGCGCCACCGCTGCGATCACGACGGCACGCGCCCACGTCCGGCCACGCGCGGCGGTGAGCCGCTCGATCGCCACCCCGCCCGCGGCGAGGAGCATCGGGTACGCGACCGCGAGGTAGTTGGGCCGGCTCGTGCCGCTCGCCACCAACAGCAATGCGACCGCAAGGAACATCAGCCCGAGGATCCGCCACCGGGACGAACGCAGGCACCACACCAGGCCGCCAAGCCACACCGGCAGCGTGGCCGGGTTCATCACCAACACCTGCTGGAGCACGAACTCCGCGAGCGGCGTGCGGGTCATCTTGAGCTGGGTGGCGTTGCGCATGAACTCGAGCGTGGGCCAGCCGTTCTGCGCCTGCCACACCAGGTGCGGCACGAACATCGCGAGCGCCAGCGCGCCGGCGAGCCAGGGCCATGGCGTGCCCAGCGCGCGGCGGTGCGGCGTGAGGAGGAGCCCCGCGAAGAGCGCTCCGCCGAACCACATCATGCTGATCTTGTTGAGAAGCCCGAGCCCCATCACGATGCCGAGCGCCATCC
The DNA here is from genome assembly GCA_964359105.1 of uncultured bacterium. Classification (GTDB taxonomy): domain Bacteria; phylum Eisenbacteria; class RBG-16-71-46; order RBG-16-71-46; family RBG-16-71-46; genus JACRPT01. The sequence goes on along the minus strand of CAYHRW010000035.1, from coordinate 15,229 downwards.
AAAGCGTCGGCCGCTCCTCGTCGAGCGCGCGCACCAGCAGCCAGGCCGCGAGCGTCCAGAGCAGCTGGTCGAAAGCGTTCATCGTGTACAGATGGTCGAGCAGCAGATACACCGGCGCCAGCACGGCGCACAGGCAGGCGAGCGCCTGCGCGAGGCGCCCGCCGCCCAGAGCGCGCACCAGCAGACCGATGACCACGATGCCGACGGCGCCGGCGAGCGCGGGCAGCGTGCGGAGGGCCACCAGCGAATCGCCGAGCAGCGCGCGGCTCGCGGCGAGCAGCGCGATCGAGAGCGGCGGGTGGTCCACGTAGCCCCACGCCAGGTGCTTGCTGCACGCGATGTAGTAGAGCTCGTCGCGGAACCAGCCGTAGCGCAGGATGGCGAACGCGTGCAGCGCGAGCTTGACCGCCGCGAACGCGAGCGGCACGGCGAGCGCGGAAAGCGTCCACGAGGGGCGCGGCCTCATGGGCGCGCATGGTCCGGGCGCGCGGCCGGCCCGTCAAGTTCTCCGTTGGCCCACCTGCGGGCGCCGTGGTAAGAAGTCGCGGTCACGACCTCCTCTTCTCGTCAGCGAGGCCCCGCCATGCCCTCCGCCCTCTGGATGATCGCCATGACCCTGAACCTCCCTGTCGCCACGCCCCCCGAGTCGCTCGAGAGCAAGGCCCGCCCTGCCGTCCAGCGCTACACCATCGAGCAGCTGTTCGCGACCCGCGCCATCGGCGAGGCCGCGTGGGCGCCCGACGGCGAGCGGCTGGTCGTGGTCACGAACATCTCCGGCCGGAACAACCTGTGGCTGGTGCCCGCGGCGGGCGGCTGGCCGGTGCAGCTCACGGTGAGCGAGCAGCGCCAGGCCGCGCCCGCGTGGTCGCCGGACGGACGGTGGATCGCGTTCCAGAGCGACCACGACGCCGACGAGCAGTGGGACCTGTTCCTGCTCGACCCGGCGAACGGCGCGGTCGTGAACCTCACGAACACGCCGCAGGTCTCCGAGGAGAGCCCGCTGTGGTCGCCGGACGGGAAGGCCATCGCGTTCGCGGTCAAGCCCGAGACCGCGCCGAACCACGAGATCGAGCTGTTCGACGTCGCCACCCGCACGCGCCGCCCGCTCACGAGAGACACGCCCGCCGACTGGTCGCTCTCTCCGGTGGCGTTCGTGCCGGGCGGCAGGTGGCTGCTCGCATCGCGCACGCACGCGAGCGGCAAGGACGGTGACGCGGTGCTGGTGGATCTGGGACCCGCCTCCGGCGGGCAACCCGGCGCCGTGCGCAACCTCACCGCGCACCGGGGCGAGCAGAGCTGGACCCCGGCCGACGTCTCCCCCAGCGGCGCGTGGGTGCTGCTGACCAGCGACGCGAAGAACGGCTTCCCGAACGTGGCGCTGCTCGACCTGAAGGCGGCGCTCGAGCGTCCCAACGCGCCCCCGCCCGTGACCTGGGTGACCGAGGAACGCTGGGAGATGCAGGCCGGCAACTTCAGCCCCGACGGGCGCTGGCTCGTCTACGAAGCCAACGTGGACGGCAACGGCGAGCTGTGGGCCTTCAACCCCTCGACGCGCCGGCGCACGCCAATGCCGGTGGGGAGCGGGTTCAACAAGCTCGCGGGCCGGCCCTCGTGCTACTCGCCCGACGGCACGCGCGTGCTGGTGCGGCGCAGCGCCGCCGACTCGCCCGGCGATCTCCTGGTCTACGACCTCGACGCCGCGACCGCGAAGCCCGTCACGCACGCGTTCGTCGCCGGCGTGAACCCCGCCGACATGGTGGAGCCCCACCTCGTGCGCTACCCGTCGCGGGACGGGATGCAGATCTCTGCGTTCCTCTACCTGCCGTGGAACCTGAAGAAGGACGGCGCGAACCTGGCGGTGGTCTGGGTCCACGGCGGCCCCACCGCGCAGTCGGTGAACGGGTTCAACCGCCAAATCCAGTACCTGGTCAACCACGGCTACGTGGTGCTCACACCCAACTATCGCGGCTCGACCGGCTACGGCAAGGCGTTCATGGACGCGAACCGCTTCGACATGGGCGGCGGCGACCTCGCCGACGTGGTGGCGGGCGCCGGGTTCCTGGAGCGCACCGGCTTCGTGGATCCGAAGAAGATCGCGGTGGGCGGCGGCTCCTACGGCGGCTACCTCACCATGTGCGCGCTCACCAGGTCGCCCGAGGTGTGGGCCGCCGGAGCGGCGCTCTTCCCCTTCGTCAACTGGTTCACCGAGGTCGAGAAGGAGGACCCGCTGCTGCGCCAGTACGACCTTGCCACCATGGGCGACCCGCAGAAGAACGAGGCGCTCTACCGCGAGCGCTCGCCCATCTTCTTCCTCGACCGCGTGCGCGCGCCGCTGCTGCTGGTGGCCGGGAAGAACGACCCGCGCTGCCCGCCCGAGGAAAGCCAGCAGGTGGTGGACGAGCTGAAGAAGCAGGGACGCACCTGCGAGTTCCTGCTCTACGAGGACGAGGGCCACGGGTTCGCGAAGCTCGAGAACCTGTTCGACGCCTACCGCAAGGTCGTGGCGTTCCTGGACCGCGAGCTGAAGGGGTCGGCGAGGTAGCGGGCGAGCGGCACGGCGCCGGCTGGATTGCGGCCCGCGCGCGCGCTGGAGTAGGGTGGCGCTTGCACATGACCCGAGGAACCGGTTCGTGACGATTCCGCCGCCGCTGCGCCAGGACCCGCCCCGACCTCATCCCATCGTCGCGCTCCGCGACGATCTCCGCGAGATGATCCAGGAGCTCGTCCAGTACCGCGAGCTGCTCCTCACCATGACGCGGCGCGACCTGCTGCTGCGCTACAAGCAGACCATCATGGGGTTCGGCTGGTCCATCCTGATGCCGGTGACCTACATGATCGTCTTCTCGCTCATCTTCACGCGTGTCGTGAAGCTCGAGACCGGCGCGCCCTACCCGATCTACGCCTACGCCGGCCTGCTGCCCTGGAACTTCTTCGCCTCGTCCCTGCGGTTCGCCGTGGGCTCGCTCACCTCGAACAGCACGCTCGTCACCAAGGTCTACTTCCCGCGCGAGATCCTGCCCTTCTCGATCATCCTCGTGTCGCTCGTGGACTTCGCCGTGGGCGCCATCGTGCTGGCGGGGCTCATGGCCTGGTACGGCGTCGGCCTCCACTGGACCGTGCTGCTGCTCCCGGTCGTCGTCCTGGTCCAGATCCTCTTCACCGCGGGAGTCACGCTGCTGCTGGCGATGGGCAACCTCTTCTTCCGCGACGTCAAGTACCTGCTCGAGATCCTGATCACGCTCTGGATGTTCGCGACCTCCGTCGTCTACCCGGTGGACCGCATCGGGGGGCAACTGGGCGCGCTGCTCGGGCTGAACCCGATGACGCCCATCATCGAGGCGTACCGCGCCATTCTGCTGCACGGCACGCTGCCCGCGGCGGGACCGTTCGCGTGGGCGGCCGCGGTCTCGGTGGTGCTGCTGGCCGTGAGCTGGCTGGCCTTCCACCGCGCCGAGTTCCGCTTCGCCGAGAACATCTGATGGGCGACGGGCTGATCCGCCTCGAAGGCGTCTGGAAGAAGTTCCGGCGCGGCGAGCGGCACGACAGCCTGCGGGACCTGATCCCCGCGCTGGGCCGCTCGCTGCTGCGCCGGCAGCCGGAGGGCGATCTCGGGCGGCAGGAGTTCTGGGCGCTGCAGGACGTCTCCTTCGTGGTCGAGCCCGGCGAGGCCCTCGGGATCATCGGGCCCAACGGCGCGGGCAAGTCCACCGTCCTCAAGATCCTGATCCGGCTGCTGCGTCCCACGCACGGCCGCGCGCTGCTGCGCGGGCGCGTCGGCTCGCTCATCGAGATCGGCGGCAGCCTCCACCCCGACCTCACGGGGCGCGAGAACATCTTCCTGCAGGGCTCGATCATGGGCATGAGGCGCGCCGAGATCGCGCGGAGGTTCGACGCGATCGTCGAGTTCTCCGGGCTCGGCGACTTCATTGATACGCCCGTCAAACGCTTCTCGAGCGGCATGCACGCGCGCCTGGGGTTCTCGGTGGCGGCTCACCTCGAGACCGACGTGCTCATCATTGACGAGGTGCTCGCGGTGGGCGACGCGGCGTTCCAGCGCAAGGCGTTCGACCGCATGAAGGAGATGGTGAGCCGCGGCGTGCCGGCGGTGATCGTGTCCCACCAGCTCGAGCGCATCGCCTCGCTGTGCAACAGCGCGATCCTGCTGGTCCAGGGGCGCGTCGCCTGCGAGGGCGCTCCGGCCGAGTGCATCGGCGCCTACGCGCGCCAGCAGTCCGCGCCGGCCGCCGCCGAGGAGCCGACGGACGGACTGCGCCTCGACGCGATCGCGATCGCCGGCCCGCAGCCGGTGCCCTCGGGGGGCCGCATCGAGGCCGTCGTCTCCGGCGAGGCGCCGCCCGCGCGCCAGGGGCTCCGGCACATCGTCGGCGTGCGCGTGCGCTCCCTGCAGACCGGCGACGTGGTCTTCGCCACCGGCACGCTGTCGCACCGGCTGGAGCTGCCCGCGGGCCCGTTCGATCTCGCGGTCGAGCTGCAGATGAACGTCCCGCCCGGCATCTACGCGGTCGAGACGACCAGCGGTCCGTGGCGCCGCGACCGCGACGGCCGCAGCGGCCCGGCCACGCTGGTGCACGTGGACGGCGGGCAGGGCTTCTCGGGCCCGGTGCAGCTCAACTGCGCGATGCGCGTCGCGCCGCGCGACGGCGCCGGGGAGAAGTCACGTGTCTGACCGGCCGGCGGGCGCGGCCAGGTCCGGCGCGGCGGCGGGCGCTCCGCGTGCGCCCGCAAGTCCCGACCGCGCGGCGGCGG
>CAYHRW010000035.1:0-10362 GCA_964359105.1 uncultured bacterium | reverse complement strand
GGCGCGGCGGCGGGCGCTCCGCGTGCGCCCGCAAGTCCCGACCGCGCGGCGGCGGCCGGCGCTCCTCAGACGCCGGCGAATCCCGGCGGCGCGGCGCAGGATCCGCATGCGGCGCTGCTCGCCGCCCTCGCGCGCACCATCGAGGAGGTGCTGACGCCGCTGGTGCCCGTGGACCGGCCGGTCGCGCTGCTCGACTTCCCCCGGGTGCCGAACGTCGGCGACAGCGTGATCTGGCTCGGCGCCCGGGCCTTCCTCGCACGCCGCGGGATCCGGCCGTGCTACACGTGCAGCCATCGCAGCTACTCGGCCGCCGCCCTCGCCAGCCGCATCGGTGACGGCACCATCCTGCTGAGCGGCGGGGGCAACTTCGGCGATCTCTACCCGCCGCACCAGCAGCTCCGCGAGGCGGTGGTCGAGCGGTTCCCCCGCAACCGCGTGGTCCAGCTCCCGCAGACCATCCACTTCGAATCGTGCGAGCCGTTGGAGCGAGCGCGACGCGTCTTCAACCGGCATCCCGACCTCATGCTGCTCGTGCGCGACGCGCCGAGCCTCGCGCTCGCCCGCGAGCGGTTCCAGGCGCGGAGCTTCCTGTGCCCGGACATGGCCTTCGCGCTCGCGCCCCAGCCGCGTCCGGTCGCGCCGTCCCATCCGGTGGTATGGCTCGCGCGGACCGACAAGGAAGCCCCGGCGGCGGCGCACCTGGACCCGCCGCCCGGCGTGCTGCGCGTGGACTGGCTGCACGACGACGACACGGCGATGTTGAGACTCAACCGGCGGCTCGGCCGGGTGCTCCGGCGCATGCCGGGGCTCCGCGGGCCGCTGCAGGGGCCGCTGTCGTTGACCTACGGCCCGCTCGCGCGCGAGCGCATGCGCCGGGGCAGCCGCACGCTCAGCGCGGGCCGCGTGGTGGTCACGAACCGCCTGCACGCGCACATCCTCTGCCTGCTGCTCGGCATCCCCCACATCGTGCTCGACAACAGCTACGGCAAGGTGCGCGCGGTCTTCGAAGCGTGGACCCACGCCTCGCCGCTGGTCGAGTGGGGCGTGAACGAGGCCGATGCGCTCTCGCGCGCGCTCGCCCGCGCGGAGGGGACAGCCTAGCGCTCTGTCGGCGCCGCCCTGACGCCCGCCATGCGCGCCACCATCGCCGCCGCCCCCATGTCGGCGGTGACGTTGAGAACCGTCTTGAACACGTCGGGGATGGCGTCCACGGCGCCGAGGATGAGCACGCCCTCGATCGGGAGACCGAACGACAGGTAGACCGGCAGCGTCTGGACCGACCCGACGCTCGGGATGCCGGGCGTGCTGAAGCTCAGCAGCAGCACGGTGGCCACGAAGGTCCCAACCTGCACTGGCTCGAGCGGGATCCCGTAGACGTGGGCGAGGAACAGCAGCTTCGCCGTGCTCGAGATGGTGCGGTTCAGCTTGAAGGTGGCGACCGCGAGCGGCAGCACGAGCCCGGTCACGGTCGCGGGCAGCCCGAGGTGTCGCTCGGCGCCGTACACCAGCGCCGGCAGCGAGGCGAGCGAAGAGCGCGTGCTGGCGGCCACCGTCTGGGCCGGCGCCACGGCCCGTGCGAAGCGACGCATCGGCACGCGGCCCACCGCCATCACGAGCGGGTAGAGCAGCAGCGCGAAGCCGACGAGGAGCGCGCTGTCGAGCGTGACGAAGATCCCGACCGCGCCCGCGCTCCCGGGGCCCGCGCGCACCGCGAGCGCGTAGGTGAGGCAGAAGATCCCGAGCGGGGTGAGCCAGAGAATCCAGCGCAGCAGCACGCCCATGGCCTCCGACACCGCCCGCACGCCCTCGACGAGCGGGCGCCGCAGCTCCGCGCGGATGCGCGTCAGGGCGAGCGCGAAGGACAGCGTGAAGACGATGAGCGCCAGGATGTCACCGTCCGCGGCGGCGCGGAACGGGTTGACCGGGATGAGCCCGACCAGCCAGTCGGTGAACGACGACGACGGCCCCGCGGCGGGTGGCGCGGCACCGGCCGCCCCCGCAGCGCCGAGGCTCGTGGCAGCGAGCGGGAGCGCGGCGAGGATCGGCGGCACCGCGAGCGCGGTCGCGACGCCGGCCGCGACCAGCAGGAGGGCGAACGTCGCCAGCGACAGCGCGCCCAGCCGTCCGACCGCGCGGCCGTCGCCGCCGCCCGCCACGCCCAGCACCAGGTTGGCGAGCACCAGCGGGATCACCGTCATCCGCAGCGCGTTGGTCCACGCCGTGCCGATCGGCGCGAGCGCCGTGGCCGCGGCGAGCGGCCAGCCGCCCTGCAGACCGTGCGCGGCCAGCCCGCCGCCGAAGCCGAGCGCGAGGGCGATCAGCGACGTGGTCGTGAAGGACGGGCGCCAGGCGGTCATGCTCGCGCGGCCCCGAGCCACTCGAGCACCTTGCGCAGCACCGCGCGGCGCGCGCGCACCAGCGGGTTCTGCGCGTGCCGGCTGCGCTCGAGCAGCGCCCGGGTCGCCCGCAGCACCTCCCGGTCGAGACGCGGACTCGCCGCGAGATCCGTGAGCGTGTGCAGGCTGGTGCTGTAGCTCCGCAGCGCGTCGAGATCGCGCGCCAGGGTCGCGCTTCCCTCGAACCCCGGGAAGGCGTCGAGTGCCCCGCAGTCGGCGAGCAGGAGCCGCGTGATCACGCACTTGCCGCAGCGCGAGCAGTTGCCGGCGGGGCTACGGTTCTCCCAGCACACGCGCAGGTGCCGGCGCACCAGCGGCTCGCCGGCGATCAGCGGGAGCTTCTGCCGCCGCAGCAGCTCCATGCCGATCTCGCGCAGGCGCACCCGGCTCGACGAGAACAGCGGGTCCGTCTCCCAGTGGGATCCCCACGCTTTCGTCCGATCGCGGGCGATGCTGGAGGAGATGAACACCTCAGACACGCCATCGCCCAGGACGTGGCCGACCGCGGCGAGCGCGCCGCCGTGCGAGCGCTCCCAGGGCATCGCCTGCACCAGCGGATGCGAGCGCAGGTTGGTGCGCACGACCATCGCCCGCAGGCCGCGCGCCCCGGCCACCGCGCGCAGCATGGCCTCGACCGCCGCCATGCGCGCGTGATCGTCGAGCGGGATGTCGAAGCCCTGCACCGTGACCAGCCTGTCCTGCGTCGCGCCGCTCTTGAGCAGGCTGTAGAACGAGTCCACTCCGCCGCTGAAGAAGAGCGCGACGCCGGCGCCGGCCCCGCGCTCGTCGGCTGGAGCGTGTGCGGCGGCCGAACCCGCGGCGCCGGGGACCTTCGGCGCCAGCACCGGGTAGCGCCACCAGCGCCGCGCAATCTTCATCAGCTCGCCGACGTTGGCGAGCCATTCGGGGTCCACCGGGTCCGCCAGGGTCAGCGGCGCGCCCTGATGGAGCGCGGGCAGCAGGAACGCCGAGCCGAACGCTTCGGGCGCGGCGGTCAGGGGCGTGTCGCGCGTCTCGAACCAGACCGGCGCGCCGTCCACGTCGGCGGCGACGCGGTGCACGCCCGAGACGCACGTCGCGGTGACGGGCCCGACCGGGACCGGGTGCGTCCGTCTGCGATGAGCCATCGGCCTGGTCCTCCGGGTGGTCGTGCGAGACCCGCTCCGAGCATGAAGGCCGGCGCGGCCGGCGCGGAACGCTCCGGCACGCCCTGCGCTACAGCATGTCCTTCAGCGTCAGCTTCAGCTTCACATCCTTCCCCTCGCGCTTCACCGTGAGGGTGTGGGTGCTCCCGGCCTTCCCATCGTCGAGCATCGCCCACACGTCGTCGGGCGTCATCGCACCGACCGGCTTGCCATCAATGGCGGTCACCTCGTCGCCGGCCTGGAGCCCCGCCTTCTCCGCGGGCGAGCCGGCCAGCACCTGCATCGCCTTGACGGTGTCGCCAAAGCGCGCGAGCTGGAAGCCCGAGCGCGTGAAGCGGTCGGGCTCCGCGTACTTCTTCCCCGGCTCCAGGTAGAGCACGCGGCGGTCGTAGTCGAACGTGCACGTGAAGCGCTCGAGCAGGCGGTTGCCGATGTTGCCGGCGTAGTCCTCGCTGGTGAACGCGCCGCTCTGCGCCTCGGACAGCGACACCACCGGGTCGTCCCACGCGAATGGCCCGATCTCGAGCTTCTTCAGACGTGTGATGCGCGAGGTGAAGGTGCCACCGAAGCCGCCGCCGGTCACGGCGACGCTGCGGCCGGCTCTCGCATCGAGCCCGTGCCTCTTCACGAACGGGGTGTGCAGGTCCACGGTCGAGCCGCTGCCCACGTCCACGCGGAACTCGCCCTCGATCGCGCCGTCGAGCTTCATCTTCACCACCGGCGTGTGGCCGGCGAGCGTCATCGGCACGGGCGTGCCCTTGCCGGCGTACGCGAAGCTCTTCGGGTCGTAGAGCGTCAGCAGGCGCCGGTCGTAGTCCACCTCGTCCACGAAGCGGACGATGAAGTCGAACCCGATCACGCCCGCCGCGTCCTTCCAGAAGAACGGCCCGAGCACGTCGTTCACCGAGAGCACGCCGACCTTGACGTCCGACAGCTCGACCCCGTCGCCGTCCGCGGCGGCGACGCGCAGCGACTGGAGCTTCGCGAACGACGCGCCACCCGACGCCCCCGCGCCCTGCGCCTGCTGGCGCCCCTGGGTCTCGAGCCCGATCTTCGCGGCGTAGGCGCTGTCGATCACGGTGAGGCTGGCGCCGGTGTCGAAGATGAAGTCGGCGGGCGGGCCGCCGTTCACCGACGCGCGCACCCATACGTGATGGCTGCGGTACTCGAACGGCAGCTTCGCCACGCCCGGGGTCTTGAGCCAGCGCACCGGCTCGCCCCCGCCCTCGGTGGGCTTCGCGAACAGCGCGGCCGGGATCTCCTCGTTCACCCACGCCGAGTCGAGCGTCACCGTGATGGTGTTGGCGGGCATGCCGGCGATCTCGGTCACCGAGCGCTCCGGCAGCAGCACGCCCGCCACCTTCCGCCAGGCCAGGGTGCGGCCCACGATGGTCTGCTGGTCGTGCTTCGTCTCCTGCTTCACCGGGAGCCCGGTCTTCGCGTCGAACCAGCAGCGGCGAGGCTTGCCCACCGGCGGCGTGATCTCGAGCACCGCGTAGCTGCCGGTCGAGTCCTTCTCGGTCCCCGTCATCGCCACACTCCCGCCACCCTGATTGGGCAGCAGGTAGCCCTCGGCCTCGAACCACGCGCTGGCCTGAAGGCGCTCGAGGTCCTTGCCGTCGAGCGTGAGGATCTTGCCGCCCGGGTCGGTGCGCCAGGCGGTGGTGCCGTCGAAGCCGTCGCGCAGCTTGAGCGGCCCGATCTCGGTGCGGCTGGCGTGGAGGTTCGGGCGCACCATCCACGACTCGGTCGCGCCCTTGAGCCCGAACGCGGAGAGCGTGGATCTGGTGTGCAGCGCGCGCAGCTCGAGGAACGCCCCGCCCCCCATCGCCTCGACGTAGCGGTCGAGCACCCCGCGGGCCTCGGGGCTGATCGCGGCGCGCGCGGGCAGCGCAACGAGCGTTGCAGTGAGCAACAGCAGCGCGCTGAGCCGCTGCGGGCGGAATGCACGATTCATGGGACCCTCCGGGCCGGCGGGATGGCGTGGTCGTGAACGGCGCCGCAGGATAGCGCAGCGGTCGCGGGAAGCACGAGCCGGCCGGGACCTGCGCGGGGGATCGGCCGCCGGGTGTGGTCCTTGCACGGTTGCCTTGCCCGGCGCCCGCGGCTATCTTGGCCGCACCCACCGGCGCTCCCCAGCCCGAAGGGAGGAACACCATGTTCAGGAAGCTGCTTCTTGCCGGCGCGCTCGCCGTCCTGCCCGCCACCGCGTTCGCCGGAGCCTCGTCCGTCGTCTCGGGCGGGCCACGGCTCGGCTTCAGCGTCGGCCCGGATCAGGTCGTCCTCGGCGGCCAGCTCACCATCACCGGATTCGCCGCCCCGTGGAGCTTCGACCCCAGCCTCGAGATCGGCCTCGGCAGCGACCGCACGATCATCGCCTTCAACGGCGACCTGTTCTACCACGCGCGCATGTCGGGCTCGGACTGGAAGCCCTACCTGGGCGCCGGCCTGGGCGTGAACTCGATCAGCATCGACATGCCGCCGGGGCTGCGCGACGACACCGAGACCGACCTGGCGCTCAACGTCGCGCTCGGCTTCGACGCGCCGCTCGCCTCGGGCAACCACTGGTTCGGCGAGATGCGCTTCGGCCTCGGCAACAGCGAGATCCCCGACCTCAAGCTGCTCGCGGGGCTGCGCTTCAAGCTGTAAGGGCGCGATGCCCGGGCCGCACCGCTCAGTGGCGATGTGGTTCGAGGCTGGCGCCGTGCAGGCCCTCGTTCACCCGCGCCGCGATCGAGTCGGCTTCCGCCCGCGGCAGTCCCGCCGCGATCTGGAGCCGCGCGAGCGCGACCGGCTCGCGGACGACCGGCGCGACCATCAGCTCGCCGCCCACGATGACGCCGAGCCGCCGGCCCACGTTCTCGCGCGTCACGCGGGCGAGCGCCTTCGAGGCCCAGGGCGTCAGGCACAGCTCGACGCGCCAGGCGCCCTCCTGCTGCGCGTCGGCCGCGACCGCGGCGCTGTCCACCTGCGACTGGTCGAGCACCATCTGTTTCGCGAGCGTCACGCGCTCGTCCGAGCCGCGCAGCGCCAGCGTGCGCGAGCGGTCCCCCGGAACCGCCTCGGCGAGCCGGAGCTGGATGAAGCCCGCGCGCGCGAACGGAGCGCGCGCGGCCGAAGAGTTGAACGCGCCGACCACGCACAACACACCTGCGATCCATACGGCCCGGTTCACGATGCGGCCTCCCTGGGGTTCGGGGTGACGGGTCACTCTGCGGCGCGCGCGCCCGCGGCCGCGGCCAGCTCCATCTTCTCGAGGAAGCGTGCGGGCGGCAGGAAGCCCTCGACGCGCGCGGCGCGCACTTCGCTGCCGTCCGGGGCGAGGAACACGATGGTGGGCACACCCGAGATGCCGTACTGCCGGCGCCAGCGCTCGGCGTCCGGGGAGTCGTAGTGCGTGAGATCCACCTTGAACGTCTCGAAGCCGCGCGCGCGCGCGATGACGCGCCGGTCGGTGAACGTCCTGCGTTCGAGCTCGTGGCACGGCACGCACCAGTCGGCGGAGAAGTCGAGCATCGCGATCCTGCCGCCCCTGAGCGCGGCCTCCAACTCGCCGGGCGCGAAGGCGCGGAACGCGACGCCGCGCGCGGGCGTGGTGACGATGATGAACACGCCCGCGGCGAGCGCGGCGAGGCCGGTCGCCCACTTGAGCGCGCGGAAGCCGCGGCGGGCGTTCGCGCTCTTCTCGACGAAGCCGAGGTAGAGCCCGCCCAGCACGAGCGCCACCGGCACGACCCAGCCGGCCCACCTCGGGGCCAGCGCGAGCAGCAGGTAGAACGCGCCCACCGCGACCAGGATCACGCCGAACACTTTCTTCACCCACACCATCCACTCGCCCGAGCGCGGCAGGTTCTGGAGCAGGTTGGAGAACGTGCCGAGCACCAGGTACGGCGCGCCCAGGCCGAGCGCCAGCGTGAACAGGGTGGTGAAGCCGAACCACGGGTCGCCCTTCGCGCCGACGATGGCGAGCAGCGCCACCACCGGCGGCCCGATGCAGGGCGCGGCGAAGATGCCGACCACCAGCCCCGAGAAGAACACGCCCGCGGCGCTGGTGGCGCCCGCACCGCCCAGCTTCGAGAGCAACTGCGGCGGGATCTGGAACTCGTAGAGCCCGAACATCGAGAGCGCCAGCGCCAGCATCAGCAACCCGATGGCGGCCAGCACGAGGGGGTTCGCAAGCAAGCCGCCGAACAGCCCGCCGGTGAGGGCGGCGACCAGCCCGAGCGCGCTGTACATCACCGCCATGCCGAGCACGTAGATCACGGCGAACGCGAACACCTGGAGCGGCGGCGCGGCGCGGCGCGCGCCGAAGATCGAGACGGTGACGCCCAGCATCGGGTAGACGCAGGGCGTGAGGTTCAGGGCGAGGCCGACCAGGAAGAGCGTCAGGAACGCGGCCCAGCCGCCGCGGTCGAGCGCACGCGCGATCGGGTTGTCGAGGATGCTCGCGCCCCCGGAGCCCGGCGCCTGCATCGCGCCCGGCGCGGGCGGCGGGGCACGCGCGGGACCGGGCGCGGCGGCGCCCGCCTGCGGAGACGCGGCGCTCGCACCGCCCGTCACCGTGACCGCGATCTCGAACGGCACGCCCGCGGGCGCCAGGCACACCTCGTCGTTGCAGGACTGGAAGCGCACCCTGCCCTTCAGGACGTGCTCGCCGTTCGGCGCTCCGGGCGCGGCGGCGAGCGTCAGCTTCACCACCGCGTGGTCGCTGTAGACCGAGATCGGGCTCTCGTCGAAGCCCACGGTCACCGGCTTGCCCGCCGGGTAGGCCGGCCTGCCGGCGGTGATCCCTCCCGCGCCCCTGAGCTCGACGGTGGTCGGGATCATGTAGTCGGGCGAGGGCGGATTCGCGTTGATGTGCCAGCCCGGCTCGATGGCGAGCGTGACGCTCACCTCGGCGCGCCCGCTCGCGGTGACGGTCACGGGCGTCGCGCTGGCGCGCACCAGCGTCTCGGCCTTCGGGATCGGTCCTGAAACCCCGCCGCCGAGCTGGGCGCGCGCGGGCATGACCCACGCCAGCGCCAGCGCCGCGGCCAGCGCCGCACTTCCCATCCCCTTCATGTCGCGCTCCCTCCCATTCAACGCCGCTCCCGCGCGACCGCGGGATGCTCTTCCAGCTGAGCCGCGAACTTCCCCGGCTCCGTGACCTGCCACCGGCACGCGTAGTTCACGCAGACGTAGGCCGTGGCCCGGCCCCCCTGCGGGGTGAGGGCCGCGGTGAAGGGCGCGAGATCCGCGAGCCGCTTGCGGCCCGGCCCTCCGGCCAGCAGCAGCACGTCGCGCGGCAGGAAGCGCCGATCGTAAGCGCGCACCAGCGCGCGCGTGTCGGGTGCCTCCGGCTCCCCCGCGATCACGATGTGGCGTGGCGGCGTCCGTGAAGCGTCCATCGCCACCAGCATCTGCGGCATCGCCACGGGCGCGCCGGCCAGCCGCCTCGCATAGTAGTCCATGGTGCGCCGGGCCTTCTCCTGCCAGTCGCGCCGGTCGAGCAGCGCGCCGAGCTGGACCAGGTCCCACGCCGCGATCGAGTTGCCCGCGATCTCGGCCCCATCGTGGCCGTCCTTCATGCGCACCTTGATGGACGGATCCTCGGCCGGGCTCTCGAAGAAGCCGCCGTGCTCCTCGTCCCAGAAACGCGCGATCCCGGCTTCCGTGACCCGCGCCGCGCGCTCGAGCCATGCCGGATCGTGGGTCGCCTGGTAGAGGTCGAGGAAGCCGAGCGCGACGCAGGCGTAGTCGCCGAGCTGCCCGGCGCCCGCCGCCTCGCCGTCCCGCCAGCGTCGCTTCATCTCGCGTCGTTCCTCGTCCCACAGCGTCCGCCAGACGAACTCGGCCGCACGCACCGCGCGCACGCGCAGCGCCGGATCGTCGAGCGCCCGGGCGCCGCGCGCGTACGCGGAGATCATGAGTCCGTTCCACGCCGCCAGCACCTTGTCGTCGCGGTGCGGCCGCACGCGCCGCGCGCGCGCCTCGAGCAGCTTCGTCCGCGCGCCGGCGAGACGCCGTTCGGCCTCGGTCACCGTGATGCCGAGCTTCTTCGCCGCCTCGTCGGGCGCATGGACGAGGCTCAGGATGGTCGTCCCGTGCTCGAAGTTGCCGTGCGGCGTCACGCCGTAGACGTGCGCGAACAGCGCGGCCTCCTCGCGCGGCAGCACGGCTTCGACATGCGCGGCGCTCCACACGTAGAACTTCCCCTCCTCGCCCTCGCTGTCGGCGTCCTCGGCGGAGCAGAACCCGCCCTCGGGCGAGGACAAGTCGCGCGTCACGTACGCGAAGATGTCGCGCGCGGTATCGGCGTACTCCTTGCGCCCGGTGTTCTGGAAACCCTCGAGGTAGGCCCAGGCGAGCTGCGCCTGGTCGTAGAGCATCTTCTCGAAGTGCGGCACCAGCCACTCGCGGTCGGTGGCGTAACGGTGGAAGCCCCCGCCCAGGTGGTCGTGGATGCCGCCCGCGCGCATCGCATCGAGCTGCGCGGTCACCAGCTCGAGCGCGGCGACGCGCTTCTCCGGGTCGCGCGACCACCAGCGCAGGAGGAAGTCCAGGTTCACGACCGAGGGGAACTTCGGCGCGCCGCCGAATCCGCCATGCCGTTGGTCCGCGGCGCGCGCGAAGTAGTCGGCCGCCTGCTCCATGAGCTTCGCGTGCTCCTCGGCCGCGGAGTCCGGCGCGCTCATCCCGGCGAGCGCATCCAGCACGCTGTCGCCGGTGCGCTCGATCTCGGCCCGGTGCTCCTCCCACGCCCGCTGCACGCTCGCCAGCACCTGCTTGAAGCTCGGGCGGCCCTGGCGCGCGTCGGGCGGGAAGTAGGTGCCGCCGTAGAA